>NZ_JBEYZD010000005.1:0-67136 GCF_040645895.1 Streptomyces olindensis
GGTCCGGCCGCCGCCGGGGGGCCGGATTCTCGGGCCGTGACCAGGCAAATGTCACAACTGCCGTGGTAATCAGCACTGTTGTGGTGCGTGCGATGCGCGGGCGGTACCCGAGCAAGCCTTCCGGAAGGGGAATGTGCGGCATGGATCCTGTGATCGTCGGAGCGGTGGTGACGGTGGCCGTCACCGTCGTCAACGGCGTAGTGAAGGTCGCCCAACGGCGTCTGAACGCCGACGTCGAGATAGCGCGCATCACCGAGTCCGGACAGACCGACCGGATCCGCTGCATCACGGCGCGAGGCGTCCGCCCCGGTCGCCCCGCGCGCCCGGTGCCAGCCGACGGGAACGGGGGTGGGCGCCGTGGAGGACGCGCTCAGTACTGAGATCGATCTCGTCGACCATGTCGAGATCAGCTCGGCGCCCCTGCCCGGCATCGAACTGGCCGAGGCGCTCCACCACGAGCAGTACCCGGCGCTGGTCCGCTTCCTGCTGCTGCACGGCGCCTCCTGGGCGGAGGCGCAGGACGCCGCCCAGGACGCCTTCACCCAGATGTGCGCGCCCGGTCTGTCGTTGACGCACCCCCGTGCCTGGCTGCGCACCGTCGCCTGGCGGTCCTGGGTGAGCCAGCAGGTCAAACCGGAGGACGCGTGCGCCGACATGCCCGAGCCGGAGACGACCCTGCGCTGGCAGACCCCGGCCCACGCGGCCGAGCTCGGGGAGGAGGAGCGCCGGGTGATCTCCCTGCTGCTCCAGTTGCCGGCCAAGCAGCGCGCCGCCATGGCCTGGCACCTCGACGGCTTCACCACCGAGGAGAGCGCCCGGGCCATGGGAACCACCCGGGCCGCCGTCCGCCAGAACCTGGCCCGCGCGAGAGCGGCCCTGAAGGAGGGCCTGCGCCTGGAAGGCCGTTACCACGAGGAGAGGAGGGCGACGTGACGGACCGCGATGCGCGTACGCCCGGGGCGCGGCCCGGCCGCGAGGACGTGCTGGACACGCTGCTGGCCCGTACCCACGACCGGTTGGGGACCGCCGTCACCGACCGGGTCACCGCACAGGGCGGGCCGCCCGAACTGCGGCCCCCGGACCTGGCGCTGGACCGTCTGCTGGCGGCCGCCCACCGTTCGATCGGGACCGCGGTGACCCGCCGCCGCTCCCGTGAGGCCCGCGCCGCCCTGGCCCAGCGGAACCCGGAGCTGGAGGCGCGCCTGGCGGAGCGGGGTCCGCTCTTCAACCGGCCCTCGCCGGTGCGGGTGAAGTACCGTCAGGAGGCGCTGCGGCTGGCCCACCGCTACTGGCCGGCCGACCTGGCCGAGGGCATGCGGGCCGCGGTCCGCACGGTGCAGAACCTGACCGACCTGCTGGAGGGCACCGCCCGGACGGTCACCGACGCGGAGCTGGTGGTGGAGCAGCTCCGGGAGAACCTGCGGGCGATGTCCCGGCTGCCCAAGCCGCAGCGGCCACCGGTGACGCTCACCGGCCTCGACTACCTCGTGGCCGTCGAGTCGGTGCTCGCCGAGCCCGCCGAGCGGCTGCTGCACGACCTGCACCGCATCCGGCAGTTGCTCGACGAGGAGCTGGAACCGGCGATCCTCACCCTGGAGTCGTCGTCGCCCGGCTACGTCTTCGGCGTGGACGCGGTCGCACAGGACCTCATCGACGATCTGACCCAGGGCTGCGACCAGGCGGACGCCCTGGCCAGGGCCGTCGCCGAGGTGGAGCGGGCGAGCAGCGACTTCGTCGGGGCGGACCTCAGCAGCGCCAAGCTGGACGGCGTGCTCCTGGAGGGGATCCTGTGGGACGCCACGACCGTGTGGCCCGGGGAGTGGGAGAGCCTCATCCGTCGTGCCTCGCTGCCGTCCGGCGAGGAACAGGGGGTGCTCATCGTCGCCGCCGAACCGTCCGAGACCGTGATCCACGCCGAGGCGTGACGGGGGCCGCGGCCTCCGCCACGGTGGCGGGGATGCGGGCGGGGGTGAGGATCGAGCCGATCACGGTGGTGTTCTCGCCATGATCGGCCGGCGGCCCTTGGCCCCCACCGGGCCGCACGACATGCTGAACCGGCCCGCCAGGGCAGTCGAGGAGAGGAAAATCCGCCATCGCCGGCAAGACGTTGCACATACCCACCCCGGACGGCCGGGCCGACGCGTTCGCCGTCTTCCCCGACGACGGCGAGCGGCACCCCGGTGTGCTGATGTACCCGGACGGCTTCGGCATCCGGCCCGTGCTGCGGGCGATGGCCCGCGAGCTGGCGGGGCACGGCTACTTCGTGCTCGTCCCCAACGTCTTCTACCGGCACGGCCCGGCACCGGTGATCGACCTTCCCGAGCACATCGGAGAGGAGGCCCGGCCCGCGGTCTTCGCCCGGCTGATGCCGTTGATCGAGGCGCACACGACCGAACGCGTCCTGCGGGACGCCGAGGCCTACCTCGGGTTCCTCACCGCCCGGCCCGAGGTCGGCGCCGGACCGGTCGCGGTGACCGGCTACTGCTTCGGCGGCCTCCTGGCGATGCGGACCGCCTCGGCCCACCCCGGCCGGGTGTCCGCCGTCGCCGGATTCCACGGCCCCGTCGTCGCCGACGGGCCCGACGGCCTGCACCGCCTGCTCTCCCCGATCACCGCCGAGGTCCACCTCGGCCACGCCGCGAGCGACCTGACGCCCGAGGCCCTCGGCGAGCTCAACCGTGCCCTGGACGCCGCGGGGGTCGACCACACCTCCGAGATCTACCCCGGCACCGTCCACGGCTTCACCATGTCCGACACCGACGCCTTCGACGCCGCCGCACTGCGGCGCCACTGGGACCGCCTGCTCCCGCTGCTGGAGCGCACCCTCGCCCACGGCTGAGGCGGCGGCGCCTCACGCGCCGGGGCCGGGGTCCGGCCGGACCGCCGTCTCGATGCCGGCGCGGGCCGCTTCCAGCTGGGCGGCGAACGCGATGCCGAGGAAGAGCGCGACGGCCGTGAGGTTCGCCCACAGCAGCAGGGCGATGAAGGCGGTGAGCGGCCCGTACACGGCGCCGAAGGCACCGCTCTCCTCGACGTACAGCGCGAGCAGCCAGGTGGCCGCCACCCACAGCATCAGATGGACGGCGGAGCCGAAGGCCAGCCAGGTGTAGCCGGGCTGGACGCGGCGGGGCGACCAGCGGAAGATCACGGCGGAGGCCACCCAGGCCAGCGCGAGCCCCACGGGGATGTCGAGGACACCCCACCACTGCGCGCCGCCCTCCCAGCCGGCGGTGTCGGCCACCGCGTCGCCCACGGCCTCCCCGGCGACGAGGACGACGAACCCCAGCACCAGGGGCAGACCGGCGGCCAGCGCGAGCAGGATCGCCCGGGCGTATTTGCGCGGGAAGGGACGGTCGCGCTCGATGCCGTAGATGCGGTTGGCGCCGCGCTCGATCTGGCCCATGGCCGAGGCGAGGTTCAGCAGCGCGAAACCCAGGCCGAGCCAGAGGGCGAGCGTGCTCCAGACGTCGCCGTGGGCGGTGCGCCGCGTCCCCTCGAAGGCGTCCTCGACGATCTCCGCGCTGGCCCCCGGCACGATCCGGCCGAGCGTGAGCTCGATGACCCGGCCCACGCTCTCCGTGTGCACCGAGGTGGCCAGCCCGACCAGCGCGACGGTGCAGGGCAGCAGCCCGACCACCACCTGGAAGGCGAGGGCCCGGGCGTTGGTGAAGCCGTCGGCGTAGCGGAACCGCGCGAAGGAGTCGGTCAGCAGGCGCAGTCCCCCGTAGTGGCGCAGAGCGGTGAACGCCTCGTCTCCGGAGAGCTCGTCCCCGATCATGTCCCGGGTCTGCGGGACGTGGACGGCGGTACCCATGGCGGACGCTCCTTGTCGTACGGCTGCTCCCTGTCCGGTTGCCCCGGGAACCTTCCCGTCCGACCTCGCCCTTGCGACACGGCCCGCGGGCCGTCCCCCGTTCGGCAGTCCCCGCGACGCCGCCCGCACCCCCGCGATGGCCAGGGCGGCCACCGCGGGGGCTGCCGGGTGTCACTCCTCGTCGCGCAGCCGCGCCGCCAGGGACGTCAGGGGCTCGGTCTCCTCGGTGTGGCCCAGGGCGGTCAGGCGGGAGATCGCCGCGTCGAGGCGGGTCAGGGCGGGGGCGGGGCGTTCGAGGTAGATGCCCTCCACGGCACCCGCGAGGCGGACGCACTCGGCCCACTCACCGGCCTGGTCCTGGTCCGGTCCCGGCTCGCCGAGGAGGGCGAGGGCCTTCTCCAGGGCGGCCAGGGCCTCCTCGTACGCGCCCGCGTAGGCGTTGACCCGTCCGTGCTCGTAGGCCAGGGCGGTGTCCAGGGAGCGGCCGCGGGCCTCGTACGCGGCGGCGCGGGCCTCGTCGGCGATCCGGGCGGCGTCGGCGAGGAAGGCACGGGCGCCGGCCAGGCCGTCGGGGCCCTGCTGCTGGGCCTGGAGCCGGGCGAGTTCGCGCAGGCAGTTGCTGAGCTGCTCGTGGCGCGGTTCCCGGGCGTGCGCGGCGAGTGCCTGGTCCGCGACCTCGCGGGCGCGGCCGAAGTCGCCGGACTCGCCGAGGAGTACGGCCGTCTCCGCGGCGATCATGGCGTGGCTGCCCGGGTCGTCGTCCCAGCCGGCCGACTCGGCCGCGAGGGCGACGAACTCCGCGGTGGCGGCCTTCAGGTCCTCCCCCGCGTGCAGCGCCCGGGCGCGGGTCAGGCGCAGCTGGGCGACGAGCCGGTCGTCCAGCTCTCCGGCGGTGACGTCGGGTTCCGCCAGCAGGGAGTCGAGCAGGGCGATGCTGTCCTCGACACGGCCGAGGTCGAGGCTGAGCTGGGCCGCGTTGCTGTAGGCGCAGTAGGCGTCCGTGCGGCTGCCGTGGCGGAGGTCCAGTTCGGCGGAGCGCGTCAGGTGCCGCAGTGCCTCGTCGGGGCGGCCCAGGTGCATGCAGACCTCGGCGAGTTCGCCGTGGAGGCGGCCGGTGTCGACCGCGTCGGCCGGCCAGTCGGCGGCCAGCCGCAGGGCCTCCGTCAGGTTCGCGTGCGCGGCCTGGGCGTCCCGCAGGCCGATCTGGAGCCGGGCGCGCAGGCCGAGGGTGCGGGGCAGGTGCCAGGCGGGGCCGTGCGCCCTCAGCCGGTCGAGGAGGGCGTCGAGCTCGGTGACGGCGGTCGGCAGGTCGCCGGAGATGGCGTGTGTGCCGGCCCGCAGCAGCAGGGCGCCGGAGATCTGCCCGGCGATGTCGTGCCGGGTGGCGAACGCGAGCAGCAGGTCCGTCTCGGCGAAGGCCGCGGCGGCGTGCTCCTCGCTCCCGGAGGTCTGCAGGCGCAGGCCGAGGGCGGTCGCCCGCATCCGCAGCAGGCGGGACTCCTGCTGCGGGGCGAGGCCGGGCGTCTCCTCCTGGAGGCGGACCATGGACGCGTGGGCGGCGGTCAGCGCGGCGGCCTTCGCCTCGGCCCGCTCCGCGCCGTCGGCGGGGCCCTCCGCGGGGATCTCGGCGGTGGCGAACAGGGCACCGGCGCGGGCCACCGCGGCATGACCGGGCAGGCCGGCGTCGTCGTACAGGGCCGCCGCCTCCTCGTAGAGGGCGGCGCAGTCGGCGAACTCGTCCTTGTCGCCCGCCCGGCTCGCCTCGTCGGCCAGCAGGTCCGCGCGCAGGCGCACGAGGGGGCCGACGGCCGGGTCGTCGGGGTGGGTGTAGTCGCGGGCGGTGACGAGGGTGCGCAGCCGCGCCCAGCAGGCGCGTGCGTCCGGGTGCCCCTGCTCCTCCAAGGCCCTGGCCCGGGCGATGAGTTCGGGCAGCGACTCGGGGACGGCGGCGGCCGTACGGGCGGCGGCAGCGGGGGCCGGTGCGGCCGGGGCCACCTCGTCGAGGCCGCGGGTGCGCAGGGTCAGTTCCAGCGCGTCCAGGAGCGGAGCCCGGTCGAGGCGGTCCTTGCGGCGGCCGGTGTGGGTCGTGGTGCCGTTGCGGGCGTCGAAGCGGGCGGCGAGGTCGTCGGCACGGCCGCGCACCTCGGCGCGCAGCCCGGCCACGGTCCAGGTGCGGCCCGCGTATCCGGCGGCGGGCAGCTCGCCGTGGCCGAGGAGTTCGACGCGCTGGAGGAGGACCTCCACGCCGGTGAGGAAGTCGAGCTGCTCCACCGGCGAGTCGACCTCGTCGAACAGGTTCCGGTTCTCGGCGAGCAGTTCCAGGCCGCGGGCCTCGTTGCCGGTCAGCGCGCAGAACTCCAGGTGCCGGCCGACCTCGCCGGACATCGAGGGGTTGCGGCGGCAGCCGCGATAGCCGGCGAGGTGCAGTTCGCGGGCCCGGTCGGTGCGGCCGGTGCGCAGCAGGGGCAGCAGCGCGTACGAGAAGGAGCGGGCGGGCTCCTCCTGGCAGGATTCCTTCCCGGCCAGCACGGGCTCCCAGGTGCGCAGGGCCCGCTCGTCGTCGCCCGCCCTGAGGTGGTGGCGGGCGCGCTGGCAGATCTCGCAGGCCTCGCAGTCGCTGAGCCGGGTGCGGGTGCGGCCCGCCCACAGCTCGTAGGCGAGGGTGGTGTCCTCGCCGACGTGGGCGGCGAGCTGGTACGCCTGTCCGTAGTAGGGCTGGAGGCCGAGGCCTGCCTTCTCGTAGCGGTCGCGCATCTCCGTCAGCCACTGGCGCAGACTGGCCAGCGGTATCTCGGGCAGGGCGCGCAGCGCGCCGGCCACCCACTTGAACCGCCAGAACAGCAGGTGGCGCAGGCGGTCGTCGAAGACGTCGGGCTGCTCGTCGAAGAGGTTCAGCAGGCGGGCGAAGACGACGGGCGACTTCCGGGGCTCTGAGCCGTAGGTGTACGCCTCCTGCAGTTCGAGGAGGGCGTGGACCAGGGGGACGGTCTCCTCGAACTGCTCGGCGGCGTCGACGAGTTCCTCGGCGGTGACGGTGCGGGTGCGGCCGTAGGGGCGCTGGTCGTTCTCCTGGAGCGCCTGGTACAGCTCGTCGGTGGTCTGGGGCGTGGTCGGCATCGTCAGCTGTCCTTGCGGAGGGCGTGGGCGAGGAGGTCGAGGAAGGAGCGGTTGATGAGGCTCGACTCGGCGGGCCTGAGCGGGCGGCGGGAGAGCATCGCGGCCTGTCCGTAGAGCGCTTCGGCGCTGGTGCGGGCGAGTTCGGGCTCGTCGATGGTGACGGCGGTGCGGACCAGCGGGTTCAGCTGGTTGAGGATGAGCTGGGCCCGCGGGGCCTCCTGGCGCAGGGCGCCGAGGATGTCGCCCCACAGGCCGCCCTCCTGCTCGCGGGCGAGCTGGGAGCGGGTGCGCTCGTGCCGGGCCTCGCGGCTGTCGACGAGGAGGGCGGGGGCGGAGGCGGGCTGGAAGGTGCGCAGCGCGACGTCGCAGTCGAAGACGGCGAGGGCGTCGCGGGCCTGGGCGAGGTAGGCCGCGGCGGCGAGTTCGGTCTCCCGGTCGACGGGGTCGAGGTGGGCGGTGAGGGTCGCCGGGTCGAGGTCGGCGACGGTGGCCTCGGGCCTGATCTCGGGCAGCCGGTGGACCAGTTCGCGGTCGTAGGTGTAGCCGCCGTTGACGACGCCGAGCCCGGCGGCCGAGGCGATCGCGGCGACCTGCCGGAACTCCTCCACGCTCGACGTCACGAGCACGGTGCGGTGGGTGCGCGCGAACTCGTCGAGGGTGGTGTGTCCGTCGGTGGTCTCGAACGGCAGCCAGGGCAGCAGCATCCGCAGGATCTCGTCGTCGTGCACGGCGAGGGACTTCACGGCCAGGTGGTGGGCCTGGAGGAAGCGGTGCAGCAGGTCCGGATCGCTGGCGGCGGCCCGGGCGATCCAGGCGCGCAGCCGCTCGGCGAGGGCGTCGCGGACGGCGGCGAGGGTGTCGTCCTCGTACAGGGACTCGCGGGACGCCGTGGGGCGCAGGCTCTCGGCGTCGACGACGCAGCGGACGAAGAACGCCCAGTCGGGCAGGATCTCCTCGGCCTGCTCGGAGAGCAGCATGCCCTTGACGTGCACGCGGTGACCGTGACGGCGCCCGGCCGGGACCGTCTCGGGCAGCACGCAGGCGATGCCCTTCAGGCCGACGGCCGGCAGGTCCAGCTCGATGGTGTCGAGCGGGGTGAAGCCGAAGACCTCCTCGCCGTACGCGGCCAGGGCGCGGGACCGGGCGCCCGGTGTGGGGTACGTGCGCGCCCAGGGGGCGGGCTCGGGGTTGACGGACGCGCCCGGGGCGTCGGGTCCGGCCGTGCCGTCGTCGAAGGTCACCGGGTGGCGCAGCAGGGAGCCGAAGTGGCGGGCCAGGGCGTGCACCTGGGCCGGGCGGGTCCACTCGCCCGCGTCGGCGCGGGGCGTCAGCGTGACGGTGGTGCCGGGCCGGGGGCGGGCGGAGGCGGGCAGGGCGCGGACGGTGTAGCTGCCGTCGCCGCGTCCACGCCACTCCACGGCGGGGGCGTCGGGGGTGCGGGCGGAGCGGCTGAGGACGTGGATCTCGTCGGCGACGAGGAAGCAGGAGAGCAGGCCGATGCCGAACTGGCCGATGAAGTCGCCGCGCTGCTCGGCGATCCGGTCCGCCCGCTTGCTGCTGCGGCCGATGGTGGCGAGGAAGCTGTGGACGTCGGCCTCGGTGAGACCGACGCCGTCGTCCTCGACGCGCACCACCGAACCGTCGGCGTACAGGCGCACGCCGAAGGCGTCGGCGGGTGCGGCCGGTTCGAGGGCGTGCCGGGCGGTCAGCGCGTCCACGGCGTTCTGCATCAGTTCGCGCAGGTAGACGCGCGGGCTGGAGTAGAGGTGGTGGGAGAGGAGGTCGACGAGGCCGCGCAGATCCACCTGGAAGGTGCGGTCGGCGCCGGCCGGGGTCGCGGCGGTGTCGGGCAGAGTCATCGGCAGTCCGGAGTGGGAGGGGTGACGGGTGTGCGGGCGCGCGGCACCGGGGCCGGGTCGGGCGGGTGAACGGGCGCGCGGGGCCGGCGGGTGCCCGAGGGAGGCGGCACCGGGCGCGGCGGGGCCGGCCGGTGGTCAGGCGCGGCGGTGGTGGCGGGCGAACTGCTTCTCGGGCTCGCCGAAGTAGGTCCAGGGCCACTTGGTGTAGGCGCCGTCCAGCGTCCGGAAGACGCGCCGGACCGTGTGGCGCTCGCCGGCCAGCGACAGGGCCATGGCGAAGATGTTGTAGTCGTGCTGCCAGCCCGGGCGCCACACGTAGGCGGGGTGGAGGATGCTGCGGTCGGCCGCCTCCCGCAGCTGCGCGCGGATCTCGTCGGTTTCGAGGTAGTCCCCGCGCTCCGCCTCGACCCACTCCTCGATGTACGCCATGGCGAGCACACAGCCGAGGCGGTGGCCCTCCGGGGCGCGGGCGGCGGCCTCCTGGGCGAACGCCAGGGCCTGCCCCGGCTTGCCGCCCCAGCGGGGCTGCAGCTGCGACACCCACTCGATGTGGGTCTCCAGGTCCAGCGGGTCGCGGCGCAGGGCGGCGTCGAGCCGGGTCTCGTTGACGGCGGAGCCCAGCGACATGCCGCGGCCGGAGGTGAGGAGGCGGCGCCACGGGGTGACCCACTCCGGCCGCAGTTCGGCGGCCTCGAACAGCTGCTCCTCGGCGATGTGGAGCCGCTCGTGGAAGATCCGCCACTGCTCCTGCGTGACGTCGACGGCCCGCGCGGCGGTGCGCGCCTCCCAGCCCCAGATGATGTGCCGGGTGCCGGATATCAGCAGGGCCGTCGCCCGGTGCTCCTTGTCCTCCTCCACGGCCCGGCCGATCCAGTCCTGCAGCCCGTCCAGTTCGGCGAGCTCGCCGAGGACCTGGTGGTCGCGGCCGAGGTCGAAGGGCGCCAGCGCCGCCTTGACCGCCTCCCAGTCGCCCGCGTCGGCCGCCTCGACCAGGGCGAGCACCCGCGTGTCCCCGAGCGCGCGCAGTGTGTACATCCCGTTCTTCTGCCTGTGCGGGACCGGCAGGGCGTGCGGATCCGCCACCGGTCTCTCCGCCCCGCTGCCGAACAGCTTGCCGAACATGCCGCGCCCTCCCCTGGTCCGCGTGATCGTTCGGAGCAGCATAAACGCCCCCACGGACACCGCTTCCACAGGGTTTTCACCCGCATTTCACGACCCCTGCCCCGGCGTCGTTCCCGAGGTCGGCGGCCGTGCGCGCCCGTAGGCTCAACATCGTTGTGCCGTCGGGGATTTGGAGAGTGGGGGACATGGGGCGTGACGAGCTGATCCGGCCGGTGGCGGACCTGTTGAAGGAGCACGCCGGGTCGGCCGCGCGGCGGGTCGCGTACGCCGACTCCTCGCGCGGCGTCACCTACGGCGAGCTGGAGCGGCGCACCCGGGGCCTGGCGGCGTACCTCCTGCGGACGGGGCTGCGTCGCGGCGACCGCGTCGCGATCTGCCTCGGCAACCGTGTGGAGACGGTGGAGAGCTGTCTCGCCGTCCTGCGGGCCGGGCTGGTCGGTGTCCCGCTCAATCCCCGGTCCTCGGACGCGGAGCTGGCGCACTTCCTCGAGGACAGCGGTGCCGCGTTCGTCATCACGGACGGCGCGCGCCTCGCCCGGCTGCGGCGCCTGGGACCGCCGTACGACGCCCTGGGCGTCCTGGTCGCGGGCGCCGGCCCGGTCCCGGCGGGCGTCCGGCTGTTCGACAGCGCGGCCGAGAGCGAAGGGGGCGCCGAGAGCGAAGGGGCCGCCGAGCCCGCCGGGATCGACACGCTCGGCCTCGACGAACCGGCCTGGATGCTGTACACCTCGGGCACCACCCACCGGCCGAAGGGCGTGCTGTCCACGCAGCGGGCCGCGCTGTGGTCCGTGGCCGCCTGCTACGCCCCGGTGTTCGGGCTCTCGCCCGACGACCGACTGCTGTGGCCGCTCCCGCTGTTCCACAGTTTCAGCCACTCGCTGGCGATCCTGGGCGTGACGGCCGTGGGCGCGAGCGCCAGGATCGCCGGGGAGCTGCCGGCGCCGGGCGGTCTGCGGCGGGAGCTGCTCACGGCCCACGAGGAACTCGGCGGGCCCTTCACCCTGCTGGCCGGTGTGCCGGCGACGTACCACGGCCTGGTCGAATCGGCGGGTGCCGCACCGCCGGCGCTGCGGTTGTGCCTTGTGGCGGGCGCGCCGAGCGGCCCCGCTCTGCGCGCGGCCGTGGAGGAGACCCTGGGGGCACCCCTGCTCGACGCGTACGGCAGCACCGAGACCTGCGGCATGATCGCGGCCAACCGTCCCGAGGGGCCCCGGGTCGACGGTTCCTGCGGGCCGCCGGTGCCGGGTGTGGACGTGCGTGTCGTCGATCCGGGCAGCGGCGCGGACGTCCCCGACGGTGAGGAGGGCGAGGTCTGGGTGCGGTCGCCCGGCCTGATGACCGGTTATCACGAGCAGCCCGAGGCGACGGCGGCCGCGCTGCGGGACGGCTGGTACCGCACCGGGGACCTCGGCCGCCGGGTCGAGCACGGCCATCTGCGGCTCACCGGGCGGGTCAGTGAGCTGATCATCCGGGGTGGCGAGAACATCCACCCGACGGAGATCGAGCAGGCCCTGCTGCGGTGTCCCGGCGTGTCCGACGCCGTGGTGGTGGGAGAGCCGCACGACGTGCTCGGTGAGGTGCCGGTCGCCTTCGTCGTCCCGGGCCCGGACGGGATGGACGCCGGGCGGGTGCTCGCCGCGTGCCGGACCCTCCTCGCCGACTACAAGGTGCCGGCCCGGATCCGCGAGATCGCCGCCGTCCCGCGCACCGCGTCCGGCAAGATCGCCCGGCACGAGCTGACGGTCCCGCCGCCGGCCGCCTCCCCCACGGCCGGCACCGCGCCCGCAGCCCTGCGCGAGCGGCTCCTGCCCCTGTCGGCCGACGACCGGCAGCGCGCGTTGCGCGCGAGGGTGCTCGCCGCGACGGCCGAGGTGTGCCGGCTCGCCCCGGACGAGCCGCCCGGCCCGGACAGCCCCTTCGCCGATCTCGGCATGACGTCCGTCGGCGCGGTCGAACTGGTGGACCGGCTCGCCGCGCTGACCGGCCTGAGCCTGCCGTCGACGCTGGTCTTCGACCACCCGACGCCGGAGGCGGTGGCCCGGTACCTGCGGGTCGCCCTCCTCGAAGCCCGGCCCGAGAGGAGCCCGGAGCGGAACGGCGGACAGGACGGGGCCGCCGAGGACGATCCCGTCGTCATCGTCGCCATGGCCTGCCGGTACCCCGGTGACGTCGAATCCCCCGAGGACCTGTGGGAGCTGGTGGCGCGGGGGCGGGACGCCGTCTCGGAGTTCCCGGCCGACCGGGGCTGGGATCTGGAGGCCCTGTACGACCCCGATCCCGACCGGATCGGCACGTCGTACACGCGGCACGGCGGGTTCCTGCACCGGGCCGCGGAGTTCGACGCCGGGCTGTTCGGGATCTCGCCGCGCGAGGCGCTCGCGACGGATCCGCAGCAGCGGCTGCTCCTGGAGACGTCCTGGGAGGTGTGGGAGCGGGCCGGGATCGCCCCGGCGTCGGTGCGCGAGAGCGACACCGGCGTGTTCGTCGGCGTGATGTACGGCGACTACGCCGGCCGCCTCACCCGCCCCCAGGAGCTGGAGGCGCACCTGGGCCTCGGCTCGACGGGAAGTGTGGCCTCCGGGCGGCTCTCGTACGTGTACGGGCTGCGCGGCCCCGCCATCACCGTCGACACGGCGTGCTCGTCCTCGCTGGTGGCGCTGCACTGGGCGGCGCGGGCGCTGCGCTCGGGCGAGTGCTCGATGGCGCTGGCCGGCGGGGTGACGGTGATGGCGACGCCCAAGTCGTTCCTCGCCTTCAGCCGGCAGCGCGGGCTGTCCCCGGACGGGCGCTGCAAGTCGTTCTCGGCGGCGGCGGACGGCACGGCCTGGGGCGAGGGTGTGGGGCTCGTGCTGCTGGAGCGGTTGTCCGACGCGCGGCGCAACGGCCATCCGGTGCTGGCCGTGCTCCGCGGCTCCGCCGTGAACTCCGACGGCGCGTCCAACGGGCTCACCGCGCCCCACGGCCCCGCCCAGCGGCGGCTGATCCGGCAGGCGCTGGCGGACGCGGGGCTGCGCCCCGGTGACGTGGACGTGGTGGAGGCCCACGGCACGGGCACGACCCTGGGCGATCCCATCGAGGCGCAGGCCGTCCTGGACACGTACGGGCAGGACCGGGAGCGGCCGCTGTGGCTGGGGTCGGTCAAGTCCAACCTCGGGCACACGCAGGCGGCGGCCGGAGTCGCCGGCGTCATCAAGATGGTGCAGGCCATGCGGCACGGGGAGTTGCCCCGGACCCTGCACGCCGAGTCGCCCACGCCGCACGTCGACTGGTCATCGGGCCGGGTGCAGTTGCTGACCGCGCACCGGCCCTGGCCGCCGTCGGACCGCCCGAGGCGTGCGGGGGTGTCGGCGTTCGGGATCGGCGGGACCAACGCCCACGTGATCCTGGAGGAGGCACCGCAGAGGGCTCTCGCCGCGCCCGAAAGCCCTGCTTCCGTGCCGGAGAGTGCTGCTTCCGTGCCCGAGAGCCCTGCTTCCGCGCGGGAGACGGCTGCTTCCACGCAGGAGCGTGCTGCTTCCATGCCCGAAAGCCCTGCTTCCGCCCGGGAGACGGCTGCTTCCACGCCCGAGAGCGCTGCTTCCACGCAGGAGCATGCTGCTTCCACGCCCGAAAGCCCTGCTTCCGCCCGGGAGACGGCTGCTTCCACGCCGGCGACGACTGCCCACGCTCAGCCGGGGGACGCGGCGCCCGAGACGGCCGCCGTTGCGCCGGAGCCGGCGGTCGCGGCCCTGCCCGCTCCGTGGCTGCTCTCCGCCGCCGACGAGGCCGCCCTGCGCGCCCAGGCCGGACGGCTCGCGGCCGCGGCGGCGGACCGGCCGGACCTGCCGCCCGCCGACATCGGCTACTCGCTGGCGGTGTCGCGCGGCGCCCTCGCCCACCGGGCACTCGTGCCGAGTGGTGACCGGACGCGCATGCTGGAGGGACTGCGCGCGCTCGCGGCGGGCCGGAACGCGCCGGGAGTGGTCCGCGCGGTGGCGGACCCGGAGGTCCGGACGGCGTTCCTGTTCACCGGACAGGGCGCCCAGCGCCCGCGGATGGGTGCCGGGCTGCGCGCCGCGTTCCCCGTCTTCGCCGCGGCCTTCGACGAGGCGTGCCGGCATCTGGACGACCGTCTCCCCCGGCCGCTGAGTGCGGTGCTGTCCGCCGAGCCGGGCTCGACGGAAGCGGCCCTGCTGGACCGTACGGACTTCGCCCAGGCCGGCCTGTTCGCCTTCGAGGTGGCCTTGTTCCGGCTGCTGGAGTCGTGGGGCGTGCGAGCCGACCGGCTGGTGGGCCACTCCGTCGGCGAGTTGGCGGCCGCGCATGTCGCCGGTGTGCTCGATCTGCCGGATGCGGCGACGCTGGTCGCCGCGCGCGGCCGGCTGATGCAGGCCCTGCCCGACGGCGGCGCGATGGTGGCCTTGGACGCGACGGAGGAAGAAGTCCGCACGGCCCTGGCCGCGTTCGGGGACCGGGTCGCGATCGCCTCCGTCAACGGCCCCCGCTCGGTGGTGATATCGGGCACGGAGAGCGCGGTGCGGGCGGTCGCGGCCGGTTTCGAGGTGGAGGGGCGCCGGGCCGTGCGGCTGCGGGTGAGTCACGCCTTCCACTCTCCGCTGGTGGAGCCGATGCTCGACGAGTTCCGGCGCGCCGCCGAGGAGTTGACCTTCCGGCCGCCGCGCATCCCGATCGTCTCCACCGTGACGGGCCGGGTCGCGGAGGCCGCGGAACTGTGCTCCGCGGAGTACTGGGCGCGGCACGCCCGGCTGCCCGTGCGCTTCCAGGACGCGGTGCACCGGCTCGCGGCGGACGGGGTCTCCGCCTTCCTGGAACTCGGCCCCGGGCCGGTGCTCACCGCGGCGGCCGCCGACTGCGTGACCGACGCCACGACGAGCGGCTCCGTCCTCGCCGTGGCCGCCCGGGGCGGTGCGGACGAACCGGAGACGCTCCTGTCGGCCGTGGCCCGGCTGCACGTGGCCGGGGCCGCCGTGGACTGGGCGGCGGTGTACGCGCGTTCCGGCGCGCGGCGCGTGGACCTGCCGACGTACGCCTTCCAACGGCGGCGGTACTGGCTCGACGAGCCTCCCTCGGCGCCCGCTGCCGAGGCGCTGCTGGGCCCGGCGTTCCCGGTGCCGGACACCGGGCTCACGCTGCTGACCGGGCTGTTGTCCCGCGCGGCCCATCCGTGGCTCGCGGACCACGTCGTCGCCGGGCGGGTCGTCGTACCGGCGACGGTGTTCGTGGAGATGGCCGTGCGGGCGGGTGACGAGGTGGGCTGCGACGCGGTCGACGACCTCGTGATGCTGGCGCCGCTCGCCCTGCCCAGCGCCGCGGGTGCGCGCATCCAGGTCGTGGTGGGCGCGCCCGACGACTCGGGCCGCCGGCCGGTCGACATCTACTCCCGGCCGGAGGAGTCCGCCGAGGAGGTCCCGTGGACCCGGCACGTCTCCGGGCAGCTGGGCCGCGGCCGTGCCACCGCGGACGAGCCGGCCCCGTGGCCGCCCGAGGGCGCCGCGGCGGTCGACCTCACCGGGGCGTACGCCGCCCTCGCCGAGGCCGGTCTCGCCTACGGGCCCGCCTTTCAGGGCGCCCGCGCCGTCTGGCGCCGCGGCGACGACGTCTTCGCGGAGGTCCGGCTGCCCGCGCCGCACGCCTCGGAGGCGGGGCGGTTCGGGCTCCATCCGGCGCTGTTCGACGCCGCGTCGCACGCGCCGCTGCTGGCCGCGCCCGCCGACACGGGCGCGATCCGGGTGCCGTTCGCATGGAGCGGGGTGCGCCTGTACGCCTCCGGGGCCGCGGAGCTGCGGGTGCGGGTGACCCGGACCGGCGCGGACACCGTCTCGCTCACCCTCACCGACCCGGCCGGCCGGCTCGTGGCCCGCGTGGAGTCCCTGACCACCAGGGAACTCCCGGCCGGGCAGACAGAGCAGGCAGCGCAGACCGATATCACGAACGACGCGGTACGAGGGTCTCTGCTGCGCCCCGAATGGACCGTCCTCGCTCTCCCCGGCGACGTCGGTGAACGTGCCTGGGAGGTGCGCGGGCCGGACGAGCTCGGCCTCGCCGCGCACCTGCCCGGCGGCGGGAAACCGGAGTTCGTCGCCGTCACGGCCGTGGCCCGCGCGACGGACCCCGACGGACCGGCGGCCGTGCACGAGCTGACCGGCAGGGTGCTGGCGACGCTCCAGGACCTGCAGGACGATCCGGGCGCGGCGGGCTCACGGCTGGTGGTGGTGACGCGGGACGCCACCGCGCCCGTGCCGGACCTGGCCGGGGCCGCGGTCTGGGGACTGGTGCGCACGGCCCAGTCGGAGCTGCCCGGCCGTGTCGTCCTGGTGGACGTCGACGGGCGGCCGGAGTCGCTGCGGATGCTGCCCGCGGCCGTCGCGACCGGCGAACCGCAACTGCGGGTGCGGGAGGGGCGGGTGACGGTTCCCGCACTGGCCGAGGTCCAGGGGGTCGCGGACGCGGGGCCCGCCTTCGGAGCGGACGGCACGGTGCTCATCACCGGAGGCACCGGGGCGCTCGGCGCCGAGCTCGCCCGCCACCTGGTCGCCGCGCACGGCGTACGGCATCTGCTGCTGACCGGACGCCGCGGACCGCAGGCGCCCGGGGCCGGGGCACTGCGCGCCGAGCTGGCGGAGTCGGGAGCCCGGGTCGGCGTCGTCGCCTGTGACGCGGCCGACCGTACCGCCCTGGCCGAGGTGGTCCGGCGCTGCGAGCCGCCGCTGACGGCCGTGGTGCACGCCGCCGGGGTCCTCGACGACGGGGTGCTGGACTCGCTGACCCCCGAGAGGATGGCCGCCGTGCTGCGGCCGAAGGCCGATGCGGCCTGGAACCTCCACGAACTCACCCGGGACATGGGGCTGTCGGCGTTCGTCGTGTTCTCCTCCGTCTCCGGCGTGCTGGGCCGGGCCGGCCAGGGCAATTACGCGGCCGCGAACTCCTTCCTCGACGCCCTCGCCCGGCGCCGCACCGCCGAAGGCCTGCCGGCGCTGTCGCTGGCCTGGGGCCCTTGGGAGCACACCGGCGGCATGGCGGCGGGGCAGCCCCGGCAACGGCCCGGGTGGCGTGACGTGCTGGTGCCGCTGTCCACGCGGCACGGTCTCGCCCTGTTCGACGCCGCGGTGCGCACGACCGAGCCGGTCCTGGTGCCGGTGCTGCTGGACCGTGCCGCGCTGCGGTCCCCGTCGCCCCCGCTGCCACCGCCGTTGCGCGGCATCGTCCGCCCGGACCGGCCGACCGCCGCAACGACGACGGCGACGACGGCGTCCGGCTCTCCCGGTGGTCTCGGGCAGACGCCGGAGCCGGGTGCCTGGCGGGCGCGGCTGGACCGGCTGCCCGTGGGCGACCGGCGGGCGATGCTCACGGAACTGCTGCGCGCCGAGGTCGCCGACGTCCTCGGCTACCCGCACGTCGACGCGCTGCCGGCCGGCAGGTCCCTGGCCGAGCTGGGGTTCGACTCCCTGACGGCGGTGCAGATCCGCAACCGGGTGAGCACCGCGCTGGGGCTCCGGCTGCCGGTGGGGGTGGTGTTCGACCACCGCACGGCAGAGGACCTGGCACACCACCTGCTCGGACTGCTGCCCACCGAGCCGGCCACCGCAGCCGCCCACGAGGCCTCTCCCGCCGGCACGGAGGCTGTTGCGCGGCCCGCGTACTCCCTCTCCTCGCTGTTCCGGGACGTCACTGCCGCCGGGCAGCCGGTGGCGGCGATGCACCTGCTCGTCACCGCCTCCTGGGCCCTGCCCACCTTCACGGCCGCGCAGGGTCACGAGCACGCGCTGCCCCCGGTCCGCCGCTCCCCCGGCCGGCCCGGCTCCGGACGGCCGACGGTCGTCTACTTCCCGGCCTACCACCCCTCGCTCCCCTCGGGCGGCGGGGACTTCCCCCGCTTCCACCGCGCCTTCCAGGACGACCTCGACGTCCTGGAGTTCCCGCATCCCGGGATCGGCGCCGGGGCGGCCGTGCCCGAGGACCTCGCCGCCCTGGCGGGCGCCCAGGCCGGGAACGTCCTGCGGCATGTCGGCGACGGGCCGTTCGTGCTCGTGGGACGGTCCGCGGGCGGCAACGTCGCGCACCTCGTGGCCCACCGGCTTCAAGCCATGGGCCGGGCGCCGTCCGGCCTGGTCCTGCTGGACACGTACCACATCACGCCGGACAACAGCGGCGCGGACTGGCTGCTGTCCCTGGCCGCTCCACCGCCGCAAGGGACAGGACAGCCCGTCTCCCCCGGGGACGCCGACAGGGCCCTGGCCGCGATGGGGGCCTACAACCGGATCTTCCTCGGCTGGGCCCCCGAGCCGGTCACCACGCCCACGCTCCTCGTGCGCGCACAGCGGCCCACGCCCGCCATGGCCGACTCCGCCGACGGGGACGACTGGCGCACGTCCTGGCCGACGGCGCACGACCTCGTGGACGTCCCCGGCGACCACCTGACGATGATGCGGGAACACGCCGAGAGCACCGCGGCGGCGATCCGCGCCTGGATCGAGGAACGCGTGGGGCCCACCCTTGCCCTCCCTATCGAATTTCGATAGGTTTCCATCGCGTTTCGATTGAAGGGGCATCGATGGGAAAGATCACCGTGCTGGCGCTGCGAGCCGTGCTCGTGGCGCTGCTCGCGGGTTCGCTGTTCGTGCAGACCGTGATGGTCGCGCTGCTGGCCGACGACATGGAGGGCGGCGCCCTCGCGGACCGGCGCGTCCCGATCCTGCTGATCGTGGTGCTGGGCATCGCCTCGGCCCAGGCGGTGCTGGTCTGTGTCTGGCAGCTGGTGACGATGGTGCGACGCGGGAACGTGTTCTCCGACGGCGCCTTCCGGTACGTGCACATCGTGATCGGCGCGTTCGTCGCGGCGGCGCTCCTGGTCTTCGCGCTGGGCGTGGTGCTGGCTCCGGGTGAGGCCGTGGCGCCGGGCGTCGTCCTCCTGCTGGGGGGCGTCTCCCTGGCTGTCTTCGCGGTGGCCCTGATCGTGCTCGTGCTGCGGATGCTGCTCGCCCAGGCCGTCGCCCGCGACGTCGAGGCGGCCCGCATGCAGGCAGAGCTGGCCGAGGTGATCTGATGCCGATCGTCGTCGACATCGACGTGATGCTGGCCAGGCGGAAGATGTCCGTGGGCGAACTCGCCGAACGCGTCGGCATCACCCCCGCCAACCTGGCGGTCCTCAAGAACGGCCGTGCCAAGGCGGTGCGCTTCACGACGCTGGCCGCGCTCTGCGAGGTCCTGGAGTGCCAGCCGGGAGACCTGCTGCGCTGGGAGGCCGAGAACCTCGCGGACGAGGCCGCACCGGCGGGACATCACCTGTGAAGCCGACCGACACCTCCCGCCTCGGGGCCACCACCCGCAGCGACGTCCTCGTCGTCGGCGCGGGACTGGCCGGCCTGCACACCGCCACGCTCCTCGCCCGGCAGGGCCACGACGTGCTCGTGGTGGACCGGCGTACCAGTCTCGCGGGCGCGATCCGCACCACGGGCATCTTCGTGCGCAAGACGCTCGACGACTTCCCGCTGCCTCCCGAGCACCTGGGCCCGCCGATCCGGCGGGTCGTCCTCTACCCGCCCGACCTGCGCCGCCCGGTGGCCCTGGTCAGCGAACGCGACGAGTACCGCGTCGGCGACATGGCGCCCCTGTACACGGCCACGGCGGCCACCGCGGCGGCGGCCGGCGTGCGGATCGCCCTGGGCACGCGCTACGCCGGCCGTCAGGACGGAGCCGTCCGTCTGGTCGGGCGCGACGGGCCGACCCTGGCCCGGGCACGTTTCGTCGTCGGCGCCGACGGGGCCCGTTCCAGCGTCGCCCGGGACCTCGGCCTCGACCGGAACCACCACCTGCTGGTGGGCGCCGAGGAGGTCTTCGCCGTGCCCGGTCACGGCGAGCCGCCGACGTTCCACTGTGTGCTCGACCCCTCGCTCGCTCCCGGCTACCTGGCCTGGGTGGTCGACGACGGGCAGCACGCGCACGTCGGCGTCGCCGGCTACCCGGACCGCTTCCCGGGGGGACTGCGCCAGGCGTTGCGGCGGTTCAGCGCGTCGGCGCCCGGCCTGGCCGGCGTGGACCGGCCGGAAGCGGTGGAACGGCGCGGCGGCCCGATCCCCGTCGGTGGTGTGCTGCGCCGGATCAGTTGCGCCGACGGTCTTCTGGTGGGGGACGCGGCGGGCGCGGTCTCCCCCCTCACCGCCGGGGGGCTGGACCCGTGCCTGCGGCTGTCGGAGTTCGCGGCCGCGGTCCTCGACGACGCGTTGCGGTCCGGGCGGCCGGACGCGCTGTCCTCCTACGACGGTGCCGCTCTGCGGGCCCGCTTCCGAGGGCGGCTCACGCTGCGCAGGGGGCTGGCACAGGTGCGCACGCCGGCCATGGCGGGGGCGGCTTTCACACTGCTGCGCACGCCGCTCGGCCGGGCCGCGGCCGGCCGGGTCCTCTTCGGCGACAAGTCCTTCCCCACCCCGGCCCCTCGCTGACTCCCCCTGCGGGTCGCTGACCGCACGCCGCCCTGCCGGCCCTTCGGCCAGGGCGATGCAACGGGACCGGAATATCTGCCCGATAAGCCGGTCAACAGCAGCCCAAACCGTCCGGCCCGCGCCTCGGCGGCCGCTTACGCTCATGCCCTCCGCACCTCACCGAAGGCAAGCAAGAATGAGCGATGGCCGCAGCGCACCCTCCTGGCCGGACGGCGAGTACGCCACACCGCCCGCGGCCGGGCAGGCCCGGTTGACGCGCGCGGAGATGCGCAGGGCCGCCCGGACGGCGAACCGGCGGCCGGCGCGCGGGAAGGGCCGGGCGCGGGCGCGAGGCGCCTCGGCGAGCGCCGGGTCCTCGTCGCGGCGACGGCCGTCGGACAAGCGCAGGCTCATCGACTATCCGCGGGCGGGCAGACGTGGCGTGCGGCGCTGGCTGCCGTCGTGGAAGCAACTGGCCGGACTGTTCCTGACGGTGTGCGGCAGCCTGCTCGCCGCGGTGGCCTACGCGTACGCGACCGTGTCCATCCCCAGCGTCAATCCGGACACCCAGACGCAGGCGAACACCTTCTACTGGTCGGACGGCTCGCAGATGGCGGAAGTCGGCCAGGTCGACCGGCAGAACGTGACCCTCTCCCAGGTGCCCTCCGCCGTCCAGTGGGACTTCCTCGCGGCCGAGAACGCCTCGTTCTACACCGACCCGGGTGTCGACCCGCAGGGAATCCTGCGGGCGATCTACCACATGGCGCAGGGCGGTGAGGTGCAGTCCGGGTCGACCATCACCCAGCAGTTCGTCAAGAACACGTACCTCAACCAGAGCCAGACCCTCTCGCGCAAGCTCGACGAGATCATGATCTCCCTGAAGATCGGCGGGAAGCTCAGCAAGCGGCAGATCCTCCAGGGCTACCTCAACACCTGCTACTACGGCCGCGGTGCCTACGGCATCGAGGCGGCGTCCGAGGCCTACTACGGCATTCCCGCGCAGAGACTGACCGTGAGCCAGGGCGCGTTCCTGGCGGCCACGGTCAACGCTCCCAGCGTGATGATGAACGCCGACGACCCGCAGCAGCGGGCACCGGCCGTGGCCCGCTGGAAGTACGTACTGGGACGGATGGCGGCCATCGGCAAGATCAGCGCCGCGCAGAAGGACCGTTACCTGCACGCCGGGTTCCCGACACCCGAACCGATGCGCGGACGGGGCTCCATGAGCGGGCAGATCGGCTATCTGGTCCAGGTGGCCGAGCAGTACGTCGAGCAGCACTCGTCGATCTCGGACCAGCAGCTGAACGAGGGCGGCTACCAGATCCACACGACCTTCGACAAGCACGAGGTGGCCGAGCTGAGTTCCTCGGTGGCGGCGATGCGCAAGCAGCACCTGGACCCGGACCACCGTGCGGCCGACCGGAACGTCCAGGTCGGTGCCGCCTCCGTCGACCCGACCACGGGCGCCGTCGTCGCCCTGTACGGCGGGGACGGGTGGGACAAGGGCCACTACACCGACAACGCCGACAGCTCCGGCGTGCCGGTGGGCTCCACGTTCAAGCCGTTCGACCTCGCCGCCGCGCTCGACCACGGCGCCGTGCTCTCCCCCGGCGCGGCGCCCTCCCCCATCACGCCGGAGAGCCTGTTCGACGGCGACGACGGCATCGAGATCAAGAACCAGCAGGGCCATGCCCTCCCGGACGGCAGTGACCCCACCGGACTGCTGCACCAGCAGAACGACACCCCCACCAAGTGGGGTTACATCACCCTGCGCAAGGCGATGGAGCAGTCGGTCAACACCCCGTACGTGCAGCTCGGGGAGTACGTGGGCTACGACAACGTGGAGAACGAGGCGCTGCAGGCCGGTCTGCTGCGCAACAGCCTGCAGTACGACACCGCCGGTTTCTACATCGGCACCTCCACCCCGTCGGCGATCCGGATGGCCGACGCCTACGGCACGTTCGCCGACCACGGCATCCGTCACCAGCCCTACTCCGTCACCGAGGTGGTGCACGCCGGCGGGCGGCTGCCCGGGTTCCGGGCGCCCTCGGGCACCCGGGCGATGCCCGCCTCGACCGCCGACACCGTCACCGACGTCCTCCAGGACGTCGTCCGGCACGGCACCGGCACCAACGCCCTCGCCCTCGGGCGGCCCGCCGCCGGCAAGACCGGCACCACCGACGACTACAAGTCGGCCTGGTTCATCGGCTACACGCCGCAACTGTCCACAGCGGTCGCCATGTTCAAGGAGAACCCGAAGAACTCGGGCCTGCAGTCGATGGCGGGGGTCGGCGGCTACAGCAAGGTCTTCGGCGCCGACATGCCCACCCAGGTCTGGCTCGGCTACATGACCGCGGCCCTCCAGGGGCAGCCGGTGCTCTCCTTCCCCGCCGCGCCGCAGCTCGGCCAGGGCACGAACGAGGACGGCGCGCCCTCCCCCGGCCCCTCCCCGTCCCCCAGCGCGTCCCCCACGCCCTCCCCCACCCCGTCGGCCCCCTCTCCCACCCCGTCCCTTACACCGTGCAGCGACATCCCGGGCGGGTGCGCCTCCCCCACCCCGACGCCCTCCCCGTCGCAGCCCGGCGACGGCACCGCGGGTGGCCTCTTCGGCCCGGGGACCGGAGGCCAGGGGCAGGGGGCAGCCCCCGGGCCGACGATGCGTCCGCGGAACTGAGGTCCTCGTCGGCCGGATGCGTCCAGGACGAGACGGGAGAGCGAAACACCCTGGACCAACGAGGAGATGTCCGGAAGATCCCTGCCGGCGCCCCGCCGGCATCCCGGAGGGGAGACGCAATGCTTCGGACGCCGCCGAGTACATCCCGCCGCGGCCCACCGAGGGCGGTTTCGAGACGGTGTCCCGCTCGCTGCGGACCCGCTTCGTCGAGGAGTGGAACGACCGCCCCGAGGCTGCCGCCGCGTCGGCGGAGGCGTTGCGCACCCAGGTGATGACGGCGCTGCGCGACGGCACGGCACACCGACTGATCCCGATGACGGGGCGTGACGGAGGGCTAGCCCCTCGGCCGGACGCGCCCGGGATGCCTGCCCGCCCGGGCGTGGAAGCCGTCGCCCGGAGATACCGGCGCGTGCGCGGGGGGCGTGCGGCGGGACGGTCAAGAACTCCGGTACAGCCATGTGGGGGAGCTCGGGCGACCTGGCCCAGGGGCATATGACTCCGTGACATCACTCTTCGTCGGGAGTCGCCCGTGAACCGCAACGCCTTCGACATCCTCACTCCGCCCAAGCGGTCCGCCGTGTTCTTGCGTACGACGAGCGGGGCGGGGAAGCGCCTGGCCTGGCACGCGGGCCTGGTGGCCGTCCTCACGGCGTTCCTGCTCCCGCTCGGGGCGGTACCGGCCCTCTCGGCCCCGGCCGGCCTCGGCGACTGCCCGCAGTACCGCTTCTGTGTCTACGCGGCCCACAACTTCGAGGGCCGGCCGACGGCGTACAAGCTGCCCGCCGGACGGGAGTGCCTGGACACCCGCGAAGGCAGGTCGTACTACAACACCATGCTCGACACCCTGCGGGTATGGGAGTTCAGCAACTGCACGGGCCGCTCGGAGCTGGTGGCGGTGGGACAGTCGGGCAACGCGACCGCCTTCACCTACGACGCCGTGAACTCCGAGTACTGCGGCGGCGCCTGCCGGCGCGCCGCCGGCGGTGAGCACTGAACGCTCGAGGGGCGGGCGAATTCCGCTTTCGCACCCGGTCGGCGACGACTAGGGTGCGGACGCGACGAGTCACTACCAGGAGCGAAGACATGGTCGGTGTTCCGAGCGCGCGTTGACGTTTTCGGCCGTGAGCGGCCCGTCATCGCGTGCTGCCCTTGATGTTGCGGCACAGCGAGCCTTCCCCTCGCCTGAACCACCGGTGCACGTCTCCGTGCTCGGTGGCGGGCCTCGTCGTCGGCAACCACAAGGGATTCCCGTGCCGTCCGCTTCCTCCGCCGTATCCGATTCCGATCGGCCTGTTCCGCCGAGCCTGTGGCGGAACGCCGACTTCCGCAGGCTCTGGGTGGGGCAGACGGCCTCCCAACTCGGCGAACACGCGACCCTGGTGGTCCTGCCGCTCTTCGCCGTCCTGACGCTCCACGCCGGTCCGGGACAGTTGGGGGCACTCCGCGCGGTGGGGCAGGCGCCGATCCTGCTGTTCTCGCTCTTCGCCGGCGCGTGGGTGGACCGTTGGCGGACCCGCACGACCATGGTGCTCACGGACGCCGGCCGGGCCCTGGCCCTGGGCGCCGCCGCCCTGGCCGGCCTCCTCGGCTGGCTCGGGCTGCCCGCCCTCTTCGTGCTCGCCTTCGCCGTCGGGGCCCTGTCGGTGTTCTTCGACGTGGCGTACCAGGCGTCCCTCGTACGCCTGGTGGAACGCGACCAACTGGTGCGGGGCAACAGCGCGTTGGAGGGCAGCCGGTCCGCGGCGCAGATCGGCGGCCCCGCCCTCGGCGGCGCGTTGGTGTCCCTGCTGTCGGCGCCGCTCGCCGCCGCCTCCGGCGCGCTGTTCTTCGCGCTGTCGTTCCTGTCGATCCGGCGGATCCGCCGGGCCGAACCGGTCCCGGAGCGCCCGGAGCACGCCCCTCGGGTGTGGCGGCGCATTCACGAGGGCCTGCGTTTCGTCGCCGGCGATGCCGCGCTGCGGACCGTGTGCCTCGCCTCGGCGGCCTTCCAGTTCTCCCTGGCGGCCGTGATGACCGTCTATCTGCTCTTCCTGCCGCGGGAACTGCACCTGTCGGGCACCGTCGTCGGGCTGGCGCTCACGGCGGCGGGGCCGGGCGCGCTCCTGGGCTCGCTGCTGGCGGCCCGCCTGCCGGGCCGGTTCGGTCACGGCGCGGTGCTGGTGTGCGCGGCGGCGGTCGGCGACGGCGCGTTCCTGTGGGTGCCCGCGTTGCGGGACTCCTCCGCAGTGACGGTTCCCGCGCTGCTCGCGGCCGGCTTCGTTTTCGGGTGCGGCGGCCAGTTGGTGAACGTCACCGTCATGGCCGTGCGGCAGGCCGTCACCCCGGACGGGATGCAGGGGCGCGCGGCCGCGACCCTCACCTTCGTGGGCATGGGGATGACCCCGCTCGGTTCCCTGACCGGCGGGTTCCTCGCGGAGGAGTGGGGGTTGCGCACGAGCCTGCTGGTGACGGCCGCGGGCATGATGCTCTCTCCCGTGATCATCGCCCTGTCCCCGCTCGCCCGCCTGGGACGGGAGCTTCCGGTCCGGCACGACGCACCGCCGGCCTGACGGGAGGCACGTCCTGACCACGGACCCACTCAGCGTCCTTTATTGCAATTTCATCACTAATGCTGAATTCTAAACTCTATGTACCAGTCTGCTGCCGCGTCGGACCGGTGCCTGCTGCCGGCAGGATGACGTGATGCCTCCACCAGACACCATCGGGGGCGATGGGGCGGGGCTGGAACCGCTGCCGTCGATCGACGACACGGCGACGGCCCGGGCCGTCGTGGACGCCCGCGGCACGGTCGTCGGATGGAGCGAGGGCGCGCACCGCCTCGTGGGCTACCCGGCCTCGGAGATCGTGGGCCGGTCCGCGGCCGTGCTGCTCGCCGGGAAACCCCCCGCCGGGCCACTGCGGTCCCTGGAAGGCGCGCGGCGGTGGAGCGGCTCGGCGACCCTGCGGCACCGGGACGGACGCGTCCTGCCGGTGACCCTGCTGGCCCATAGGCGGGAGCGGCCCCCAGGAGGCGAGTCGCACGAGTGGGTGCTGGTCTCGCCCGTGTCTGCCACCCGGCCGGAGTCCGACGAGCACGCTCTGATCGACTGGTCCCTCGCCCAGTCCCCGTGCACCATGGCCCTCTACGACACCCGCCTGCGGCTGCTGAGGGCCAACGCGGACATGGAACGCGTGATGGGTCTCTCCGAGGCGGAGATGCGCGGGCTGAGGGTGTCGGAGATCCTCCTCCATCCGGAGGGTGAGCGCGCCGAGGAGTTGATGCGGCAGATCCTCGGCACCGGCGAACAGCGGCACCTCGACGCGGCCCTGCACCTGGCCGGCGACGACCACGAGAGCGTGTGGTCGGTGTCCCTGGCTCCGGTCCGCGACCCCGACGGAGTGGTGCGGGGAGTGCTGCTGTCCGCGCACGACATCACCGAGCAGCAACTGGCCCGCCGGCGGCTCGCCCTGGTCGCCGAGGCCGGCGTGCGCATCGGCACCACCCTGGACCTGGCCCGCACCGCGCAGGAACTGGCCGACGTGGCCGTCGGGCAGTTGGCGGACTTCGTCACCGTGGACCTGCTTCCCGACATCGAGGACGACCGGGAACTGCGGGCGGAGACGCTGCCCGAGCCGATCACACTGCGCCGCGTCGCCAATCAGTCGGTGCTGCCGGGGTGCCCCGAAGCCGTCGTCCCGCTGGGTACGGTCGCCGCCTACCCGGACACCTCCCCCGCGGCGGAATGCCTGGTCTCCGGGGAGCCGCTGATCCACACGGTGACCCCGGAAGGCATCGACCGGTGGGCTTCCCTGGCGCCGGACCGTGCGGAACGCGTGCGCCGGTTCGGCTTCCACTCGGTGCTGGCCGTACCGATGCGCGCCCGCGGTGCCACCCTGGGCGTGGCCACCTTCTCCCGCCACCGGCGGCCCGAGCCCTTCGAGCACGACGACCTGCTGCTGGCCCAGGAGATCACCACCCGGGCCGCCCTGTCCATCGACAACGCCCGCCGCTACACCCGTGAACGCGACACCGCGCTGACCCTGCAGAGCAGCCTCCTGCCGCAGAAACTGCCCCCGCAGCCCGCCGTGGAGGTCGCGTCCCGCTATCTGCCCGCCAGTGCGCAGATCGGTGTGGGCGGCGACTGGTTCGACGTCATCCCGCTCTCCGGCGCCCGCGTGGCCCTGGTGGTCGGCGACGTCGTGGGCCACGGCGTGCAGGCCTCCGCCGCCATGGGACGGCTGCGCACCGCCGTGCGCACCCTGGCCGACGTCGACCTGCCCCCCGACGAGCTGCTGACCCACCTGGACGACCTGGTCAACCGGTCGCTCGCCGAGACCGACGGCACGTCCGGCACCGCAGACATCGGCGCCACCTGCCTGTACGCGGTGTACGACCCGGTGTCACGGCGCTGCACCCTCGCCCGCGCCGGTCATCCCGAACCCGTGCTGGTCAGCCCCGCGGGCGAGGCGCGCGTCCTGAGCCTGCCCGCGGGGCCCCCGCTGGGGCTGGGCGGCCTGCCGTTCGAGGCGGCCGAGGTCGAGCTGCCCGAGGGCAGTCTGCTCGTGCTGCACACGGACGGCCTCATCGAGGCCCGGGGCCGTGACATCGACGAGGGTCTCGACCTCCTGCTGAACGCGCTGGTCCGGTCGGGCACTTCGCTGGAGGGCATCTGTGACGCCGTCCTGCGCGAGGTGCTCCTGCCCCGGCCCACCGACGACGTGGCGCTGCTGCTCGCCCGCACCCGGGCGCTGGACTCGGCCCACGTCGCCACCTGGGACGTACCGCCGGAGCCGTCCGCGGTGGCCGAGGTCCGCAACAAGGCGATCCGACAGCTCCAGGAGTGGGGCCTGGGCGAGGCGACGTTCGTCACCGAGCTGGTCGTCAGCGAACTGGTCACCAACGCCATCCGGTACGCCGGGCCGCCGATCCAGTTGCGCCTGATCCTGGACCGCAAGCTCATCTGCGAGGTGTCCGACGCCAGCAGCACCGCCCCTCACCTGCGCCGGGCCCGTGTCTACGACGAGGGAGGGCGCGGCCTGCTGCTGGTCGCCCAGCTGTGCCAGGGGTGGGGGACCCGTCACACGTACCAGGGCAAGACGATCTGGGCCGAGCAGGCCCTGCCGGCCGGGTGACGCCCCGACCGGCGGACACTCCTCCCTCTGCTTTGGAAACGGGATCCGTTTTCATATAACGTCTTCCTCGCCCGTCACAGGAGGAGAACCATGGCCGTCCCCGAGGGAAAAATGTCGCACCGGCTGCCGGTGACCGTTCTGTCCGGCTTCCTCGGGGCAGGAAAGACCACGCTGCTCAATCACGTGCTCGGCAACCGTGAGGGACTGCGGGTCGCGGTCATCGTGAACGACATGAGCGAGGTCAACATCGACGCGGCGCTGGTGCGCGGCGGTGAGGCCGCGCTGTCGCGCACCGAGGAGCGCCTGGTCGAGATGACCAACGGATGCATCTGCTGCACCCTGCGCGACGACCTGCTGGAGGAGGTCGACCGGCTGGCCCGCGAGGGCCGTTTCGACTACCTCCTCATCGAATCGAGTGGCATCTCCGAGCCCATGCCGGTCGCGGCCACCTTCGCCTTCGCCCGCGACGACGGCGCCACGCTCGGCGATCTCGCCCGTCTGGACACCATGGTCACGGTCGTCGACGCGGCCAACTTCCTGCCGGAACTGGCGAGCGGCGACGAGCTGGTCGAGCGCGGCCTCGACCAGTACGAGGACGACGAACGCACGGTCAGCGACCTGCTGATGGACCAGATCGAGTTCGCGGACGTCCTGGTGCTCAACAAGCTCGACCTGGTCGACGACGCCGACGCGCGGCGGCTGCGGGCGACGCTGACCCGCCTCAACCCGGCGGCCCGGATCGTGCCCGCCGTCCAGGGCCGCGTGGAGCTTCAAGAGGTACTGGGCACCGGGCTGTTCGACCTGGAGCGTGCCCAGCAGGCCCCCGGCTGGGTCATGGAGCTCAATGGCGACCACGTTCCGGAGACCGAGGAGTACGGCATCTCGTCCACCGTCTTCCGCTCCGAACTGCCCTTCCATCCGGGGCGGTTGTGGAGGTTCGTGACCGAGGAGATGGACAGCGGCGCCTACGGCCAGGTACTGCGCTCCAAGGGCTTCTTCACCCTGGCCAGCCGCCCACGGGTGACGGGGCTGTGGTCGCAGGCCGGCTCCGTCGCACGCTTCGAGCCCTCCGCCGCCCGCGACACCGACAGCCCGGCGGGCCAGGAGCTGGTCTTCATCGGTACGCGGCTGCACGCCAAGGCGCTCCACGCCGCGCTCACCGACTGCCTGCTGGCGGACGGCGAGAGTCTGCCGGCCGACGACCCGTTCCCCGCCTGGGACACCTACGGCGTCGACGACACCTGCGACCACGAACAGCCCGGACACCGCGACCTCGTGGCGCACACCTGAGACCCCGGGCCGGGCGGTGGACGCAGCCACGGCACCGCCCGGCCCGGAACACCCCGTCCGCAGCCGACGCTCAGGCCCCAGGTTCCGGTGCGGGAGCCGGCAGGTCAGTGCGACTCGCGGCTGACCTCCGAGCCGCTGGAGCCGACGAGGAAGTCCAGGTCGGCACCCGCGTCGGCCTGGAGGACGTGGTCGACGTAGAGGCGTTCCCAGCCACGCCGCGGGGCGGCGAAGCCGACGAGGGTCGCGTCGTTCGGTGTGCGGTCGGCCAGTTCGCCGGCGGGGACCTCGACGTCGATGCGGCGGGCTTCGACGTCGAGACTGATGACGTCCCCCGTGCGCACCACGGCGAGGGGGCCGCCGGCCGCCGCCTCGGGCGCGACGTGCAGGACGACGGTGCCGTAGGCCGTGCCGCTCATCCGGCCGTCGCAGACGCGGACCATGTCGCGTACGCCCTGCTCCAGCAGCTTCTTGGGCAGCGGCATGTTGGACACCTCGGGCATGCCCGGGTACCCCTTGGGTCCGCAGCCCCGCAGGACGAGCACGGAGTCGGCGTCGACGTCGAGGTCCGGGTCGTCGATCCGGGCGTGGAAGTCCTCGATGCTGTCGAAGACGACGGCCCGGCCGCGGTGGCGCAGCAGGTGCGGGGAGGCGGCGGCCGGTTTGATGACGGCGCCGGCGGGTGCGAGGTTGCCCCGCAGCACGGCGATCCCGCCCTCGGCCACCAGGGGCTGGGAACGGGTGCGGATGACCTCCGTGTCCCAGATCGGGGCGTCCTCGAGGTGGTCCACGAGCGGGCGGCCGGTGACGGTCAGTGCCCCGGGGTCGAGCAGGTCGCGGACCTCCCGCAGGACGGCGAGCAGTCCCCCGGCGCGGTGGAAGTCCTCCATGAGGAAACGCCCGGCCGGGAGGAGGTCCACGAGCACCGGGACCCGCGAGCCGATGCGGTCGAAGTCGTCGAGTGTCAGGTCGATGCCCAGTCGGCCGGCGATGGCGAGCAGGTGGACGACCGCGTTGGTCGATCCGCCGATGGCGGCCAGCGCCACGATCGCGTTGTGGAAGGACGCCTTCGTCAGCAAGGCGCCCGGCCTCCGGTCGGCGGCCACCATGTCGACGGCCAGGCGGCCGGTCCCGTGGGCGGCTTCCAGCAGGCGGCTGTCCGGCGCGGGGGTGCCGGCGACACCGGGGACGACCGTGCCGAGCGCCTCGGCGAGCAGCGCCATGGTCGAGGCGGTGCCCATGGTGTTGCAGTGTCCGCGGCTGCGGATCATGGCCGACTCGGAGCGGGTGAACTCCTCCTGGGAGAGCGTGCCCGCCCGCACCTCCTCCGACAGGCGCCACACATCGGTGCCGCAGCCCAGCGGCCGGCCACGGAAGGTGCCGGTCAGCATCGGGCCGCCGGGCACGACGACGGCGGGCAGGTCCACCGAGGCGGCGGCCATCAGCAGCGCCGGGATGGTCTTGTCGCAGCCGCCCAGCAGCACCACGCCGTCGATCGGATTGGCCCGCAGCATCTCCTCCGCGGCCATCGCCGCCATGTTCCGCCAGAGCATGGCGGTGGGCCGCATCTGGGTCTCCCCCAGCGAGACCACCGGCAGCTCCAGCGGGATGCCGCCGGCCTCGTACACGCCGTCGCGGACGGAGGCGGCCACCTCGCTCAGGTGGGCGTTGCACGGCGTCAGATCGGAGGCGGTGTCGGCGATGGCGATCTGCGGACGGCCCTCGAAGGCATCGCCCGGGACGCCGCGTCGCATCCACGCCCGGTGGATGTAGGCGTTGCGGTCCTGGCCCGCGTACCACTGTGCGCTGCGCAGCTTCACACCCGCCTCTTTCCAGTAATCGGTACGGAGGTCTAACCTCTGGAACCCCATGGAGCATACGCAGACGCCCAGAGGATCGACAGACCGCGACGGGGACGACTCGGAGCCCGCCGGCGGCGGTCGCCTGGTCGGCTCCGACCGTGTCCTCGCCGTCCTCAAGGAACTCGCCCGCTACCCCGACGGGGTGGGCCTGGAGGAGCTGACCCGGGTGATCGGCAGCCCCAAACCCACCGTGCACCGGGCCCTGGGCGCCCTGCGCCGGGCGGGTCTGGCCGGGCAGGACGCGCGCGGCCGGTACGTGCTGGGGGACGAGTTCCTGCGGATGGCCTTCGCCCACCACGAGGCGCGCCCCGAGCACGTGCGGATCCGCCCGGTGCTGGAGGCGCTCGCCCACCGGTTCGGCGAGACGGCGCACTACGCGGTCCTCGACGGGCGGGAGATCGTCTACCGGGCCAAGGTCGACCCGCCCGCCGGCGCCGTCCGGCTGACCTCGACGATCGGCGGCCGCAACCCCGCGCACTCCACCGCCGTCGGGAAACTGCTGCTGGCCCACCGGTTGGACACCCTGGAAGCGGTCCGGGAGTGGATCGGCGACCGGCCCCTGGAGCCCCGCGCCCCGCACACCCGCCGCACGGCCGAGGACCTGCACGGCGAGCTGCGGGCCGTCAGGGAACAGGGCTACGCCCTCGACGACCAGGAGAACGAACCCGGCGTCAACTGCCTCGCGGTGCCCGTCTACGCGGCCTCGCCCACGGCACCCAGCGGCGCCGTGAGCGTCAGCGCCCTGACCTATCGCACGCCGCTGCGCACGCTGACCGAAGCGGCCGACGAGATCCGGGCCGCACTCGGCCCGCTGGCACACCCGCACCGCTGAGTTCCGCCTCCACGTCCCGCCCACCGTACGGAGACCACCCCATGCATCCCATGGACCCCACGGCATGAGGGCGTTCGTCCTGACCGCCCCCGGCACATACGAAGTGCAGGAGGTGCCCGCACCCGAACCGGCTCCCGGGGAGGCCGTCGTCGACGTCGAACGGGCCGGCGTCTGCGGTACCGACGTCGAGTTCTTCACCGGCGAGATGGCCTACCTCCACCAGGGTCATTCCTCCTACCCCATGCGCCTGGGGCACGAATGGGCCGGCAGGGTGGCGGCCGTGGGCCACGGTGTCGACCCCGCCTGGATCGGCCGGCGTGTCATGGGCGACACCATGCTCGGCTGCGGCATCTGCCGCCGCTGTCTGCGCGGCCACCAGCACGTGTGCGACCAACGGCATGAGGTCGGCATCCGCGGGGACCGGCCCGGCGCCCTCGCGGAGCGACTCGCCGTGCCGGTCTCCTCGCTGCACGTCCTGCCCGACACGGTCGACGCGACCCTCGGCGCCCTGGTGGAGCCGGGAGGCAACGCCCTCCGGGCCGCCCGGGCGGCACAACTGCGGCCGGGTGACATGGTGTTGGTGCTCGGCCCGGGCACCATCGGACTGCTCGTCGCGATGTTCGCCCGTGCCACAGGCGCCGAGGTCCACCTGATGGGGCGGACCGAGAGCTCCCTCGCCTTCGCCCGCGCACTCGGCTTCCCGCACACCTGGTCCGAGACCGAGGTCCCGGACCTCCCCTTCGACGCGGTCATCGACGCCTCGAACGCCGCCCACCTGCCCGCGACGGCCCTCGACCTCGTGGAACCGGGAGGCCGTGTCGTCTGCATCGGACTCGCCGGCGAACCCAGCCGGATCGACACCCGCACGCTCGTCCTCAAGGACGTCACCGCGGTCGGCATCCTCTCCGCCTCCCCCGGCCTGTCCGCCACCATCCGCGCCTACGCCGACGGATCCGTCGACCCCCGCCCCCTGGTCGCCGCGACCGTCCCCCTCACCGAGGCGGGAGCCGTCCTCGCCGGACAACGCCCACACGACGCGGGCCCCGGCCCGAAGATCCATGTGGATCCCCGCCGGCTCGACGTCTGAGCGGATCGAGGGGTGGCCGCAGCAACCTCGGGATCGCGCAGTTCCGGCCGAACGCTGTGACCGCCTGACTCATTCTTGAACGGCGCAACCGCAGCGGGCGCGCACATGTCCTGCAAAGATGTGGTCGTTCAGTGGTCGGTCAGGACACCGAGGGAGCCGGGGCCATGAGTTGGTCGGGGGGCGGCGGGGACTCGGGCGGTCGGTCGTTACGGGTCACCGGCGGCACGGCGGGGCATCCGGGCCGGGCGGCCGAGGTCGTCCTCGCCACCCGCGGGCACGAGGAGGTCGGCCGATTACGCTTCCGCGCCTGCCCAAAGTGCCGCACGGGACGGATCCTCGACATCTGGGTCGAAGAGGAGTGGCGGCGGCAGGGACTGGGGCGTGAGGCCCTGCACTGCCTGCTCGTCCTCCACCCGGGCCATCGGTGGACCACCACCCACCAGACCAGCGAGGGCCACACCTTCTTCAGTGCGATGTCCCAGGAGACGGGGACGGACTTCCCGGCCGGGGCTCCGCTGTGTCCTCATCTCCGGGGACCCATGAGGAGGTGGGTGCACCGCGTGCTCCGCCGGAGCGCAGACAGGCAGCAATGATGATCACGGTCGCCGCCGTGCCGTAGGCCCAGGCCTGGAGGGGGAAACCGGGCAGGAGACGGCCCGCGAGGTAGAGGGTGGTGCCTGCGAGCGTGACCGTGAGCCACTCCCAGCGGCCGTCCATGGCGACGAGCGCGACCACGAGCAGCGAGTACCAGGGGTAGCTCGGGGAGAAGAGGAGCAGGGCGGTGCCGGTGAGCAGCAGGGCCCCGCGCCAGGGGCGGGCGGGGTCCCCACGCCACCACACGTGCAGGCCGATCAGCGTGAGCAGCGCGGCCGCGGCCACGCCCGCGGCGGCGTCCGGCAACAGGAGCCTCAGCAGGGCGAAGCGGCGGACGTGGCCGGGCTGGTAGCCCTCCTCGTGGAGATAGCCGGGGAGATAGCCCAGGACGCCCGTGCCGGAGGCCGCGACGTAGGGCACATAGGCGAGGGCGACGGCGGTGAGGACGGCCGCGACGACGCGCAGGACGCGAGAAGGCCGGCGTTGTCCGGACAGCGCTCCGGGCAGGGCGAGGACGGGCAGGAGTTTGACGGCGATCGCGGTACCGAGGAGCACACCGCGGCGGGCCCCTGCCGTGGCGGTGCCGAGCGCGAGGACGACGAACAGGACGCCGAGGGTGTCGATGTGGGCGTTGTTGACCGCTTCCAGGGAGACGGCCGGGCACCAGGCCCACAACGCGGCGCGGGACGGGGCCCGCCGCGGATCGCCGCGGCGGCGCAGGGCGCGGAGCAGGGCGAGGGTCGTGCCGAGGGCCAGGACGGCGCCCCCGACCTGGAGCGGCTTGTGGCGGCTGTCCGGCGGCGACAGGCTGTGCACGGCGAGGTACCAGCCCTCGGCGACCGGAGGGTAGATGGTGGGGACGGTGGGCCGGTTGATGCGGACGCAGAGCCCGCCGCGCGTGTGGGTGAGCCCCCATCCCTCGCAGGCTTGCCGGGTGGGGAACAGCCAGGGGTCGCGCAGGCGGGCGAGCTCGGGTGCGGCGGGCGGGTGGGCGTAGGGGGAGATGCCGGCGGCCTGGACGCGGCCGTCCCAGGCGTAGCGGTACATGTCGTTGCTGGTGCGGGGCTGCGCGGTGAGCCCGGCCACGGCGACCGCGGCCGAGCCGACGAGGACCAGGACCGTCGCGGCACGGGCGGGGATCTTGCGTACGGTCCACACGGCGGCGGCGAACAGCGCCCAGGCGACACCGTATCCGGCCAGCAGTCGGCCGGGCGCGCCGATGTTGTCGCCTGCCTGGAGGGTGCCGGCGACGACGACGGTCAGAGCCGTGAGCAGGATCGCGGTCAGGACGATGCGGAGGCGAGCGCTCCGGGCGCCGGGGCGCGACGTCGGGGGTGCGGCGGGGTGCCCCGGGCCCCGCGACGGCGAGGTGGCGGTGTTCGTCATGGGCGGTCCGGCCCTCCTTCGGTCGTGGGCCTCACGTCGAACCGCGCGTGCGGGCGGCGGAGTTCCAGGAAGGGACGGTCGTCGGCCGTCCAGCGACCGGTGAGGATCCATCCCGTGGCGTCCGCGGCGCGCAGCAGGGCGGTGGTGCCGAGGCGGGCCCAGGGAAAGGGACGTCCGTGGCGGCCGTGGGCGTCCTCGACACGGACGGTGAGGTGTTCGTCCACGTCCTGCGGGGCCGCCTCGGCCAGCAGGCATCCACCGGGGCGGAGCAGGTCGCGCAGGCGGGCGAGGAGCGCCACGGGGTCGCCCCCGATGCCGATGTTGCCGTCCATCAACAGGACCGTGCTCCAGCGGCCTTCACGGGGCAGCCGGTCGAAGACGGACCGTCGCAGGGCGGCTCCGCCTCGGCGGCGGGTCCGGGCGACGGCGGCCGGGCTGACGTCCACTCCGAGCGCGGGCATTCCCCGGGCGGCCAGAGCGGCCACCAGGCGCCCCGGGCCACAGCCGACGTCCAGGACGGGTCCGGTGCAGCGGCGCAGTACGTCCGTGTCGGCGGCGTCGGGCGCGGCGCAGAAGCGCTCCACGTCCAGGGGCAGCAGTTCGGCAGCCCCGTCGGCCGGCGGTGGCATGCGGCGCAGGTACAGCGGGCCGTGGCCGGTGCGCAGGGCCCGGCCGTAGGGGTCGTCCGTCCACGGCTCGCCCGGTTCGACGGGGGTGAGGCGAGGCGTTCGGTGTTCGGGGGCCGGCAGTTGGGGAGGCAGCGTGACGTGCAGGGGGTCGTCGCGTTGCGGCCCCGTGCGCCCGGTGGGCTCGGTCCGTGCGGTGACCGGGGTGACCGCGGTGCGCGTCGGGCGCGCCGTGCCGCTCATCGGACGGTCTCCGCGAGGGAGGCCAGGGTGGCGGCGAAGCGGGATCCGCGCGGGCAGCTCGCGACCACCGCGGCCGCGTCGGCGGCGGTGTCCACGTCCCGCAGCGTCGGCAGGTCACCGATCGTCAGCCCGGCCTCCGCCAGCCTGCGCCGCTGCACGGTTCCGGTGTGGCCGGTGGACATCGGGACGCCCCGCACGCACGCCCCGGCGCGGGCCGGGTCGGCGAAGCCCAGGGCCCAGAAACCGCCGTCGGCGGCCGGGCCGAACCAGGCGTCGTGCCCGTCCCGGCCCACACCGGCCAGCAGGTCCGGGGTGACGTGCGGAGTGTCCATGCCGATGAGCAGTGCCGGGCCGCTGTCGCAGCGGTCGAAGGCGGCGGCGATCCGCTCGTCGAGGCCACCGGACGCCTGGGGCAGGACCTCGAAGCCGGGCGGCAGCCAGGGGCCGGGGGTTCCGTCGAGGACGAGCACCCGGCGGCCGGCGGGGGCCCGGAGCACCGCGTGGAGCGTGTCGGTCAGAGCGGCCTCCGCCAGGGCGGCCGCCTCCTGGGGGGTGAAGGGCGGGGTGAGCCGGGTCTTGACCCGCCCGGGCACCGGCTCCTTCGCGATGACCAGCACGGTGGCCGTGCCCGCGGCCTCGGGAGCGGGGCTCATCGGGCACCTCCCTCGACGCCGGCACCGGCGACAGCGGCGGCGGGTCGCTCGGCGAGGACCGCTCGCATGTCGCGCACGGCCTGCCAGGTGCCGCGCCAGGTGCCCGTGACCTTGGAGCGGCCGGTGCGCGGGTGATAGGGCACGTCGGTCTCCGTCACCCGCCAGCGGGCGTCGGCGGCGCGCACCACCATCTGCAGGGGATAGCCGGAGCGCCGGTCGGTCAGCCCCAGGTCCAGCAGGGCTTCCCGGCGTGCGGCGCGCATCGGACCAAGGTCGTGCAGGCGCAGGCCGGTTCGGCGGCGGACGAGACGGGCCAACTCCAGGTTGGCCAGGCGGGCGTGGACGGGCCAGGCATCGCGGGCGGTGGGCCGGCGGCGGCCCAGGACCAGATCCGCGGCGCCGTCGAGGACGGGTCCGGCGACGGTGGGCAGGAGTCCGGGGTCGAGGGAGGCGTCGCAGTCGCAGAAGCAGACCACGTCGGCCGTCGCGGCGGTGAGGCCCGCGTGGCAGGCGGCCCCGAAGCCCCGCCGCGGCTCGTGGACCACATGCGCGCCCGACTCGCGGGCGATGCGCGGTGAACCGTCACGGGAACCGTTGTCGACGACGATCGCCCGCCAGCCCGGCGGGATCCGCTCGAGCACCCACGGCAGGGCCTCGGCCTCGTCGAGGCAGGGCAGTACGACGTCCACGGAGGAGGGGGGATTCTCGATCACCTCACTCACCCTACGGACGCAAAACCGGCATAAGGGATGTCGTGTGCTTACGGAACGCTGACGTCGCTGCCGCCTCCCGGCCGCCCCTGCCGACCCGCCCCCAGGAGGGCTCATACCGCCCGCAGGGGCGCCGCGGCGAACTCCGTGACGCCTTCCGCGAAGGCGACCTGTGGCCTCCAGCCGAGTTCGTCCCGCAGCCGCTCGGAGGAGGCGGTGATGTGCCGGACGTCGCCGAGCCGGTACTCGCCCGTGACGACAGGTGCCGGTCCGCCGTGCGCGCCGGCCAGCGCGGCGGCCATCTCCCCCACGGTGTGCGGGTCTCCGCTGCCGACGTTGTACGCCCGCAGGCCGCCCGCCGGAAGGCCGTCCACGCCTGCCAGCGCCGCGAGGTTGGCGCTCGCGACGTCCCGGACGTGGACGAAGTCCCGCCGCTGCCCGCCGTCCTCGAAGACACGGGGTGCTTCGCCGCGGGCGAGCGCGGAGCGGAACAGTGAGGCGACTCCCGCGTACGGGGTGTCCCGCGGCATCCCGGGGCCGTACACGTTGTGGTAGCGAAGGGCGGTGACCCGCCCGCCGGTCGCCCGTGCCCACGCGGCGGCCAGGTGCTCCTGGGCCAGTTTGGTGGCGGCGTAGACGTTGCGGGGGTCGGCGGGGTGTTCCTCCCCCACCAGGCCGGCTGCCAGCGGCGTTCCACAGTGCGGGCACGGAGGCTCGAAGTCTCCCGTGTCGAGATCCGCCACCCGGCGCGGCCCGGGGCGTACGGCACCGTGTCGCGGGCACTCGTAGCGTCCTTCGCCGTAGATCACCATCGAACTCGCCAACACGAGCCGTCGCAGGCCGGCTCGGGCCATTTCGGCCAGGAGGACGGCGGTGCCGAGGTCGTTGCAGCCCACGTAGTCCGGGGCGTCGGCGAGGTCCTTCCCGAGACCGACCATGGCCGCCTGGTGGCAGACGGCGTCCGCTCCCCGCAGGGCGTCGGCCGTCGCCGCCCCGTCGCGGACGTCGGCGTGCCGCCAGTCCACCCCGTCGGGGATCGGCGGGGCCTTTCGGTGTGCCGCGGGCAGCAGCGCGTCGAGGACGCGAACCTCGTGCCCGGCGCCCATGAGGGCGGTGACGATGTGCGAGCCGATGAAGCCCGCGCCTCCGGTGACCAGGATCAACATGGCCTCGACCGTAGGGTCGCTCTTCGGGCCGCGGACGCCTCGCCCCGGAAACGTCAGGGGTTCGTAAGCCCTCCCGGCACCTCCTCGCCGGGACGGGACCGCCGGAGAGGAGGTGCCGGGACTTCACGCATCAGGCCGTCGGCGAGCTCGCCCGAGCCCGCGCACGGCCGACCACAGCGCCGCCACCGCCGCCACCGCCGCCACCGCCGCCAGTGCGATGAGCCAGTTGCGCCCATAATCCAGCGGCAGCACGGACGCGTTGGCCGGCCTGCCCGGCCTCAGGAGCACGGGCAGGGCCACCGCCGTCAGCGCGCCCATGACCAGGAGGGCGCCGCGAACCGTCCCGCGCGCACCGCCGCGCACCAGCAGCAGTCCGGCCAGCAGCACCAGCGGGGCGATCACCAGGTCGTGCAGGACGACCGCCCCACCCAGCCACAGCAGCACATCCGAGAGGTCACGGACATCCATCAGCAGCGACACTCCGACGCCCATGAGCGCCACACCGGCCGCGCCCGTCGTCACACGCAGGGCCTTCACGCCAGCACCTCCAGCCGGCCGACCCACTTGGTCTGCTGCACGCCCGGCCGATCGGGCGCCATGAGCCGCGCCGGATAGCCGTGATCGGGGTCGAGTTCCCCGCCGTTCAGCCGCAGCGCGAGCAGCGTCAGCGGGTCCCGGGCGTGCCGGGGCCCCAGCTCCGACACCCGGTAGCCGCCCCGCGGCTGCAACGACACCACCCGCACCCGCGCATGCGCCGGTGCCCCCGCCCGCTCCAGCAGGTCCACGACGCGCACGCCGGTCCAGCGCGCCGACTTGCTCCATCCCTCCACGCACGCGATCGGCAGCTCCACCTCGTGCTGGGGCAGAGCGCGCAGCTCCTCCAGCGTCAGGGTGTACGTCCGCGGACCGGCGACCACCAAGCGGTAGTGCGCGGCGTCGATCCGCCCGACTCCGGCAGCGGCGGCGGTCCGGTTGACCGGCAGGGACTGCGGGCCGTGGTCCGGGTGACGGGGTGCGAAGAGGACGAGGTCCTTGAGCGGGGTGAACGACTGCCCCACGGTGGTGAGCGTGACGGCCCCGACGGCCGCTCCCACTCCGGCCAGCAGCGAACGACGGTCGGGGCCGTCCTGCGGAGGCAGGGCGAGCGTCCCCGGTGCGCGACGGGTCCAGTGTGCCCTGATCACCGGAGCCTTGACGGCGATGTGCAGGGCCAGCGCCCCGATGACCAGCCACGCCACCGCGTAGTGCACGGGCACGAAGGAGAACGGCCACGGGTACCACTGGGCGATGTTCAGCAGCCCGGTCGTCAACTCGAAGACCGCGCCCGACACCAGCACCGCGACCGACGCACGCTCCAAGGCATGCCGTACCGACCGCACCGGCGGCCACTCGAACAGCCGTGGATACACCGCCCACAGCTTCGCGAGCAGCAACGGGACCGCCGCGGTGCCGGAGGCGACGTGCAGTCCCTGGGTGAGTCGGTACCCCCACACAGGGCGGCTCGGAATGCTGTCGGCCAGCCATCCCGGCGGATGCTGCATGACGTGACTGACCAGCCCGGTGACGAAACAGACGGCGAAGGCCGGTCCGAGCCAGCGGCCGATCGAGGTGGCCGTACGGGCGTCATGCGATCCGCCTCTGAACACCGGCCGGAGAACAGGCAGTTTCATGTGCTCCATCCCACCCGGGCCCTGGGCCCCGGCGGAACAAGCGAACTCTTACGGAACAGGGACGTCCTGCGGCGCTGCCGTCAGAGGCGCTGTGCCTCAGAGGTGAGTGGGACGTGCCCGTTCCAGGCGGGCGTGGAGGGTGGCGGCGAACTCCTCGGCGCGTGCCAGCTGCACCCGCAGTTCCTCGGTCTTCCGGTCCGCCGCGGCCGCGTACTCCCGCACGCGCTCCAGCAGCACCTCGCGCGCGTCGTCGTCTCCGAGCCCGCCCGCGGCGTCGAGGCGGTCATTGGCGTCGAGACGGTCGGTGGCGTCCAGCAGGTCGCGCATCTCGTCGAGGGTGAAACCCAGTGGCTTCATGCGGCGGATGACCATGAGCCGGGCGACATCGGTCTCGGTGTAGAGGCGGAATCCGCCCTGGGAACGGGCCGAGGGGATGACCAGGCCGGTCTCCTCGTAGTGGCGGATGGTGCGCAGGGACAGCTCGGTCCGCGCGGCGACCTCGCCGATCTGCATGTGCTTGCTGTCCACGCCCCGACTCCTGGCCCTTCGGCTGGGGTGGCCGCGTCCCGCGCGGGCCCCGAACGGACTCTACTCTAACGTTAGGGTAGAGTTGCCGAGGACGCCCCGGCGAAAACCACCGAGCCTTGCAGGAGAAGAGCGTGCGCATGTCCCTGGTGCTCGGCGCCGCCGCCTGCCCGCCGTGATCCTTCGCCCCTGACGCGACCCCGCCGCACACCTGCGCCAAGGATCACGTCCGCTGCAGAACTCCGGCCCGCCACTGGGCCACCCGCGGCAGTGCCGAACCGGCCCGCCGCGCCCTTCCCGCGCATCCCGGCCCGCCGTCGGGTGCCCGAGCACGACAGGTTCCCGACTCCCGTGTCCTCCTTCGCAACGACTCCCGCCGCCCGGCTGCGCGGCCTGCGCCCCGACTGGCTGAACAACCCCCAGGTCTGGCGTACCGAGGTGCTGGCCGGCCTGGTCGTGGCCCTCGCCCTGGTCCCTGAGGCGATCTCGTTCTCGATCATCGCGGGCGTCGATCCGGCGGTCGGCCTGTTCGCCTCCTTCACCATGGCCGTGGTGATCTCCGTCGTCGGCGGGCGCCGGGCGATGATCTCCGCCGCGACCGGTGCCGTCGCCCTGGTCATCGCCCCGCTCAACCGCGAGCACGGCTTCGGCTACCTGGTCGCCGCGGTCATCCTGGCCGGCGTCTTCCAGGTGGCCCTGGGCGCCCTGGGGGTCGCCCGGCTGATGCGGTTCGTGCCGCGCTCGGTGATGGTCGGCTTCGTCAACTCCCTCGCGATCCTGATCTTCATGGCGCAGGTGCCGGAGATGACGGACGTGCCCTGGCCCGTCTACCCGCTGATCGGCGGCGGACTGGCGCTCATGGTGTTCTTCCCGAAGGTCACCACGGTGATCCCCGCGCCGCTGGTGTCCATCGTCGTCCTCACCGTCATCACCGTCGCGGCCGGCATCGCGGTGCCGACCGTGGGCGACAAGGGCGACCTGCCGTCCTCCCTGCCGGTGCCGGGCCTGCCCGATGTGCCGTTCACCCTCGACACCCTCGCCACCATCGCCCCCTACGCGCTCGCCATGGCCCTGGTCGGCCTGATGGAGTCGCTGATGACCGCGAAGCTGGTCGACGACATCACCGACACCCACTCCTCCAAGACCCGCGAGTCCGTCGGCCAGGGCGTCGCCAACATCGTCACCGGCTTCTTCGGCGGCATGGGCGGCTGCGCCATGATCGGCCAGACGATGATCAACGTGAAGGTGTCCGGCGCCCGCACCCGTCTGTCCACCTTCCTGGCCGGTGCGTTCCTGATGGTGCTGTGCATCGTCTTCGGGCCCGTCGTCTCCGGCATCCCGATGGCCGCGCTCGTCGCGGTGATGGTGATGGTGTCGGTGGCCACATTCGACTGGCACTCCATCGCCCCGAAGACGCTGAAGCGGATGCCGGCCGGGGAGATCACCGTCATGGTGGTCACCGTCGCGTGTGTGGTCGCCACCCACAACCTCGCCATCGGCGTCGTCGTGGGCTCGATCACCGCCATGGTCGTCTTCGCCAAGCGCGTCGCCCACCTCGCCGAGGTCACCGCCGTCATCGAACCCGACGGCTCCGCGGTCGTCTACCGGGTCACCGGCGAACTCTTCTTCGCCTCGTCCAACGACCTCGTCAGCCGGTTCGGCTACGCCACCGACCCGGACAAGGTCGTCATCGACCTGTCCGCGGCGCACATCTGGGACGCGTCGTCCGTGGCCGCCCTGGACGCGATCGAGACCAAGTACGCCCAGCGCGGCAAGAAGGTCGAGATCACCGGGCTGAACCAGCACAGCGCCGAGCTCCACAAGACCCTCAGCGGTGAGCTCGCCGGGAGCCACTGACCGGCGCGACGGACCGGGAACCCCCCGGTGGCGCACCGTCGTACCCCCGCACCTCGCCGAACGGCACCCCTCCGCACGGGCCCGTACCGCAGGACGCGCCCGTCGAGGATCACGGCCATGCTGGAAGTGCGGTGCGGCACCGGCCGGCATCCCGGCCGGAGCCACCCGTGCGAGGAGGCGAGGCGATGGCGATCGACGTGACGGTGCGGCGGGTGATTCCGCTGCCGCCCGAGCGGGTGGCGGAGTACGCCCTGGACTGGCGCCACGACGCCGAGTGGACGCAGGGGATCCGCAGGGCGGAGCTGACGCGGCAGGCGGACGGCGGCGGCTTCGGGACGGGCGCCGAGGTCACCCGCACGGCGTATTTCCTCGGCCGGCGCATCGACTACGTCCTGCGCGTGGCCGCGTACGAGCCCCCACGGTTGCTGGACATGGTCTCCGTGGTCGCTCCCATGCCGATGCACGTGACCTACTCCTTCGAGCCGCATCCGCGCGGTACGCACGCCGCCATCCGCGTCCGGGGAGGGCCCGGCGGTCTCTTCCGCCTGGCCGCGCCCCTGCTCGCCCGCCAGGTCCGCTCCTCCCTCACCAAGGACCTGCGCAACCTCGAACACAGGCTCACCGAGGGACGAGGAGGCGCCTGATGACGTACGACGAAGGACTGGCCGAGCGGATCCGGGAGCGGCTCGGCGCGGATCCCGGTATCACCGAGAAGCGCATGTTCGGCGGGATCGCCTTCCTGTACCGGGGCAACATGGCCGTCGGCGTGACGGGTGACGACCTCATGGTCCGCGTCGGCCCGGACGCCACCGCCGCGGCGCTGACCCGTCCGGGGACGCGGGTCTTCGACATGACCGGCCGTCCGATGCGCGGCTGGGTCGTGGTCGCGGGCGAAGCCGTCGCGGAGGACGACGTCCTCCATGAGTGGATCGACGAGGGACGCGCGTTCGCGGCCGGCCTGCCGCCCAAGTAGGAGCCGCGTCACGCCGGGAACTGTCTCCACCCTGAACCGCTGGGCAGACCAGGCAGGTTGTTCACCCTGCCTACTTGAGCCGGTTCTCGGTTACGATCACGTCGGCCGTCGTCGCGACCGGAGAGGGAGCCCATGTGGCGCAGGCTGGTCGGCTCGGTGGCTGCTCTGCTGGTGCTCTTCGTCGGCAGTCTCGCCTTCAACGCCGCGTCCGGGCAGAGCCGCTGGCCGGGGCCGCTGGACTTCGTGCGCCTGCACCCGTGGGTGGTGCTCCTGCTGCTGATCCCGCTCGCATGGCTCGGCCTGCGGCCCGAGTCGCGCGGGGACCGCGCGCCCCGCCCTGCCGCACCCAGGACGTACCGTCTGCCGCCGCGCAACACCCGCTTCACCGGCCGTGACACCGCACTGAGGGTGCTGCGCCAGCGCCTCGGCTCGGCGGATGAGGTCACGATGGTGGCCGTGCACGGGCTGGGCGGGGTGGGCAAGACGCAGCTCGCGGTCGAGTACGCGTACCGCTACCTGTCCAAGTACCGGTTCGTCGCGTTCATCGACGCGGAGGACCCCGACCTGCTGGCACCGCAGTTCGCCTCGCTCGCCCGCGAGCTGGGTCTGGTGGACATGGGCTCGGGGCAGGTCGTCCCGGGTGTGTACACCAGGTTGCGGGACCGCAGGCCGTGGTTGGTCATCTTCGACAACGCGGAGAAGCCGGGAACGCTGCTGCACGCGCTGCCGTCGGGCGACCTGGCGAAGAACGGCCACGTCCTCGTCACGACGAGGGTGAGCGGCTGGTCGGGCACGGCCGATGTCGTCGATCTGCGGGAGTTCACCAGGCAGGAGTCGGTCGAACTGCTCCTCCAGCGGGTCCCCGGCACGAGCGCCGGGACGGCGGATCTCATCGCGCGGCAACTGGGCGACCTGCCGCTGGCGTTGGAGCAGGCCGCGGGGTACATGGGCTACCACCAGACAGCTCCCGACGCGTACCTGGCTCTGCTGACGTCGCGGCTGGAGGACATGATCGCGCGGGGCGAGGCGGCCGACCGGCCGACGGTGGTCGTCGCGACCCTGTGGCAGCTCAGTGTGGACAGGCTGCGGCGGGAACAGCCGCAGTCGCTGGAGCTGTTGCGGCTGTGCGCCCTGCTGGCCCCGGAGCCCATCCCGCTGGCTCTCTTCACCCGCGGCCCGGAGCCGTTGATCGCGGCGGCGGCGGACCCACTGGCGTGGGACGCGACGGTGGGATCCCTGGCCGGCCTCGGCCTGGCGCGGCGCGAAGACTCCGCCCTGGTGCTGCACCGGCTGGTGCAGGCAGCGGTCCGAGCCACGATGACCGACGAGTTGCTCGCGACGAGCCGGGCCCGTCTGTGTCGCGCGCTGCTGGAGACGGTGCCGCACGACATCCACGGTGACCCCGACGCCCGGCCGCGCTGGCACGCGCTGCTCCCCCACGTGCTGGCCGTGACCAAGGGCGACCCGCCGGCGCAGTGCGCGCCGGAGACGGCACAACTGCTCCGGCACGCCTCCGAGTTCCTCCTCGCGATCGGCGACCGCACGGGGGCGCTGCCCCTGTGCGAGCGCGCCCTGGCGCTGGACGAGGCCCTTGAGGGCCGGGACGCCGAGGTCGGCTTCGACCTGAGCACACTGGCGCAGATCCACCGGGACCTCGGTGCGCCGCGGACGGCACTTCCCCTGGCCGAGCGCGCGCTGCGCCTGCACGAGTCCTGCCTGCCTGCCGACAGCCCCGCCCTCGCGACGGACCTGGCGACCCTGGCCCGGACACTGTGCCTTCTCTCCGAGCACCGGGCGGCACTGCCCCTGGCCGAGCGGGCGCTGCGGATCGACGAGGCCGCGCACGGTCCGGACGACCCCTACGTGAGCTTCGACCTGATCGCCCTGGCGACCGTCCACTTCGACCTCGGCGATCCCGTGACAGCCCTGCCGCTCATCGAACGCGCACTCAGGATCCGCGAGGCGCACTACCCGCCGGACCACCTCTACATCGGCTACGCCCTGCTGTTCAAGGCCCAGGTCCTGGACGCGTTGAACGAGCGGTCCGCAGGGGAGTCCGCCCGCAGGGGCGCGCAGATCCTGCACGGCCAACTCGGCCGGACCCACCCCAAGACGGAGGACGCCCTCGCGCTGGCGGACCGTCTGAAACGGTGACCTCAGGCGGAGGCGCCCTCCCGGTCGTGCGGCGGGGTCAGTTGGCGTCGACCAGCTCGTGCGCCGGAACGGTGACCGTCCGCGCACCCGGCTTGCCGCCGAGCTCGATCTTCCGCAGGGCGCTGTTGTTGCCGAGGTCGGTTTCCTTCAGCCGCTTCTCGGGGTTGGCCAGCACCTGTATGTAGTAGGTGCCGTTGGGCACGTCGGTGATGTCGAAGGACTGGCCCGGCAGGTCCTGGGTGTAGGTGTCGCCGGAGCCGACGTCCAGCACCTCGCGGACGGAGATCGAGTTCTCCTCACCGCAGGCGGTGGACAGGTCGGTGTTGTACGGGTGCCAGTTGGCGTTCTTCACCGTGTAGTCGATCGCGTCGGTGTTGGCCAGGCAGAAGGCTTCCTTGCCGCTGCGCACGGCCTCCTTCTGGTCGGCCTTCAGCAGCCGGTAGCTGGCGAAGTCGGTGAAGTGCCAGTGCTCGTGCCCCGGTCGCGGGTCCCACTCCATGGTGCCGGTCGGGGTGTAGCCGACCTGCTTGCCCTTGGCGTCGTAGAAGTACTGGTAGGCGTCCATGGTGGCCTTGCCGGGCGAGCGGAAGCCGTCGACCACGAGCTGCGCCGGGCCGGCGTTCCAGACGTTGGCGCTGAACGCCAGATAGTCCTTGCCCGGGTTCTCCTTGCCGCCGTCCGCGATGGTGATGCCGTAGGCCGGCAGCGAGCGCAGGTCCGGCTTGGGGACGTCCGGGACGGAGGGCTTGCCGGTGGGCCGCTTCGACAGCGGTTCGAGGGCGGGCGCCTGACGCGAGCCGTCGGTCTGGCCGCTGCCGTCCCCGGCCCGCGGGGACAGCGAGGACTTCTGCTTCTTCTTCAGCGCCCACGGCAGGGCCGGCGGCGCGGCCTTCAGCGGACCGTGGCCCACGTTGTACGAGGGACCCGCACCGCTCGTCACCGGCGCGGCGGCCTCGGCGGGGGACGGGGCATGCCCGGGCCCGTGACCGGCGTGCGCGGCCGGCGACTGGTGCCCGGCACCGTGCCCGGCGTGCTCGCCGGCCTTCGCGGAACGGGGCGCCGCGCCGGTGGTGCTCTCCTCGTCCTCGTCGCTGCGTTCCACCACGGTCACCTTGACCGTGGCCGGCTTGTCGGCGATGCCGAACAGGTCGCGGTACTTCTTGGCGACACCGACCTTGGCCGTGTAGGTACCGGCCGGCAGCTGGACCGGCTCGGTGTAGGAGCCCCCGTAGGTGTTGGCCGCCCAGCCCTTCTCCACGCCCCACACGGAGCCGAGGGTGAAGGGGTTGGTGGGGCAGCTCTCCGGATACTTGGACGTGGAGGGGGCGTCGGGCCGCACTCGGCCGCTGGCGTTGTTCGGGCAGAAGCTCTCGCTGCGGGTGAGGACCTCCTGGCCTGCTTCGTCGGTGACGGTGATCTCCGTGAAGCCGGGCAGCCCGGAGAAGTCCTTCACGGTGCCCGTGGGCAGCTTCTTCGTCCGGGCCTTGCCGCCCTCGTACACGGTCTGACTGATGGTCACCGGGTCCTTGTAGGACTTCCGGGTCACCTTCAACTCCAGCGGAGTCCCCTCGGCGATGAGGTAGGTGCCGAGGTCCAGGTACACACCCGGCTCCTCCTTCCAGGTGGTGAGCGTCACCGACGTGGTCGCCGCGACGAGGCCCAGCTCGGGGCCCGTCGCGGCCTTCGCGGGCTCCTGCGCCGCGGCGACGATGCCGGCCGTCACGGCCGTCACGGCGATGGCCGTGGTGCCGGCGAGCAGCGTGCGCCGCAGCCGGGTGGTGCGTCTTCTGGTCATCGTTCCCTCGTTCTCCGGTGCTGTGAGAAGGAAGCAGACGGCACGGCGCGTCCGTGAAGTCCGGGCCGGGGCCGTCACGTGAGAGGCGTTGGCTCGCCCGCGTTGTGAGAGGAACGGACCGTTTGCGCGGTTGTCCGGAGGACGGAAAGGGGTGGAGGGTTGGCCGAATGCCGCCGTGGTGACGAGATCCGGCCGCCCGCTTTCACCGGCGGCGTGGGAAGCAGGACCGCGCTGCCGCCTTCCCGCAAGAGCGCCGAGCGCTGCCGCCTCGGCCGGCGATGCATGACCGCTGATTCATATGGACATAGCTTTCATTTTCATCTATCTCGAGGGCATGCCGCTTCGGACGAGCGCCGCTGGGGATGACCGGCCGTGACCAACCCCACGACCCGGCAGCGGGCCGCGCTGCTCGAGGGACTGGCGGGCTGCCAGGACTTCGTGTCGGCCCAGGAGTTGCACGCCCTGCTGACAGGCGCTGGTCGTCTGCCGGGGCTGCTGCTGCGGCCACCCGCGCAGACACCGGGGCTTCGACCACGCGGGCCAGCTGGACGTGCTGCGCGCCGGCGCCCTTGCCTCCGGCGGCCGCTTCACCGTCCGTACGACCGACTGCCTCGGCCCCTGCGACCAGGCCAACGTCATCGTCGTCCAGCCCTCCACCGCCGGACGCCGGGCCGGTGCCCGCGCCGTGTGGATCGGCTTCGCCGTGGACGACGACAGCACCGAGGAACTGCTGCGCTGGGCAGCCGACGGCGGGCCCGGCATCGCCGAACCACCGGCGGGACTGAAGCCGCACATCATCCGCCCGCCCCGCGAATCCCGGGCCCGTGCACGCCGGTGAGACACCGGGCGGCCGACTCGTCGCCGCCGTCGTCCTGGTGTCAGGACGAGGTGAGGGCGAGGACGCGGCCAAGCGCGCTGTCGGGACGGGCCGTGAGTTCGTCCCAGGTGCCTTCCTCCGTGATGCGGCCGGCTTCGAGGACGGCGACACGGTCGGCGCGGCGGATGGTGGCGGGGCGGTGGGCGATGACGATCGTGGTGCGGTCCGCCTCGCCGATCAGGGTGGCGAGTTGGGCGTCACCGGCGTTGTCGAGGTGGGCGGTGGTCTCGTCGAGCACGAGAACGCGCGGCCGCGTGAGCAGCGCCCGGGCGAGAGCGATCCGGGCGCGCTGGCCGCCGGAGAGGGTGGAGCCGCGCTCGCCGACGAGGGTGTCCAAGGGGGCGATCCGGTCGACGCCGCACAACCGTGTCGTTTCGGCGAGGAGGTCGTCGTCGGCCCCGGGCGCGGCGAGCCGCAGGTTGTCGGCGAGAGTGCCGTGGAAGAGGGGGGTGTCCTGGCCCACCACGGCGACGGCACGCCGGAGTTCGGCGTCGCTCACGTCTCGCAGGTCGACGGGACGACCATCGTCGGGTATCAGCTGGACGCTGCCCCCGGACGGGTCCCAGAAACGGGCGAGCAGGTGGGCGCAGGTCGACTTGCCGGCCCCGGAGACACCCACCAGGGCGAGGGTCTGCCCTGCGGGGACGGTCAGTTCGACTCCGTCCAGCACGGGCCGGCCGTCGTAGTCGAAGCGCACCTGGTGCAGCCGGACGCCCAGCGGACCCGAGGGGAGCGGACGGGGTGAGGCGGGCGGTGGGGCGAGAGCGGGCGCCTTGAGGGCCGCGTCGACACGGGCGGCTGCGGCGCGCAGTCCCACCGCCTGGCTCAGTGCCCTGGCGGACTCGGCGACCGGGCCCAGCACCGACAGGGCCAGCGCCATCGCCGCGGGGGCCCAGGCGCCGTGCAGCCGCCCCGAGGTCACGGACTGTGCCGCGGCGGCCACCACGCCGAGGACCGCGAGCACGATGAGGAGGTCGCGGACCGCGGCGGCCATGGCCTCCCACGTGGCCTCGGCACGCTGGGCCTCCCCCACCTGCCGGCCTTGCTCGCCCAGACGGCGCCGCCGCTCGGCCAGCCCGCCGAAGGCGAGCAGCTCACGCAGTCCATCGACGGCCTCCACGGTGTCGGCGGACAGCTTCGCGGTGGCCGCCCGGGTGCGGGCTCCGCGCGCCGCGCGTCCGCGCGCGTCGGCGAAGGGCGCCGCAGCGAGCAGCGCGGCCACCGGCAGGACCGCCGCCAGCAGCCATGGCTCCACCGTGGCCAGAACAGCCGCACCGCCGGTGAACACCACCCCGGATGCGAGGAGTTGGGCGGTGGTGTGGGCGTAGAAGAACTCCAGTGCCTCGACGTCGGCCATGGCGGTTGCGGCGAGGTCCCCGCTGCGGCGGCCGACGACGCGGGCGGGAGCGCTGCGGGCGAGCCCGTCGAAGACGCGCACGCGCAGTTCGGCCAGTACCCGGTAGGCCAGGTCGTGGCTGAGGTCCATCTCGCGCCAGGTCGTCAGGGCACGTACGAGGACGAGGACGATGAGCGCGGTGACCGTACCGGCCGAGGGAGCGCGGTCTTCGATGACGGCGGTTCCGACGGTGTGCGCGGCCAGCGTCAGCAGCGCGACGAGCGAGCCCTGTTCGACGAGTGCGGCGCCGCACGTGCGGGCCATCATGATCCGGTGCCCGGCCAGGACGGGGAGCAGGGCACGCAGCGAGCCGCGTGCGGGCAGATCGGCACTGCCGCGGTCGGTGGTGGTGCTGCTCATGCGGCGAGCCCTTCCTGGTGAGCGTGGCCCGCCTCGACGAGCTCGGCGTAGACGCCCCCGGCTTCGACGAGGGCGGTGTGCCGGCCTACGGCGTCCACGCGTCCGCCGTCGAGGACGACGATGCGATCGGCGTGCCGGACGGCGGCGAGCCGGTGGGCGACCACCAGAACGGTCCGGCCGCTCGCGGCGGCGAGCAGTTCCCGGACGATGTCCGCCTCGCGGCGTTCGTCGACCGCGCTGGTGGCCTCGTCGAGGACGAGCACCGGAGCGTCGGCGAGCAGGGCGCGCGCGAGGGCGAGTCGCTGGCGCTGGCCGCCGGACAGGGTGGCGCCCCGCTCGCCCAGGACGGTCGCGTAACCGTCCGGAAGGGCGGCGATCTCGTCGTGGATGCCGGCGGTTCGTGTGGCGCGCGTCAGCTCGTCGTCCGTCGCGCCCGGCCGGGCCAGGCGCAGGTTCTCGGCGATCGTCGCGTGGAAGAGGTACGTCTCCTGGGAGACGACGGCGATGCCCTGCCGCAGCGAGTCCAGCGCGTACCGCGTCACGTCGCGGCCGTCCAGCGTGATCCGGCCGCCCTGCGGGTCGTGGTGGCGCAGGAGCAGGGCGAGAAGGGTGGACTTGCCGGCGCCGGAAGGGCCGACGATCGCGGTCGTACGCCCCGCCTCCGCGGTGAAGGTGATGCCGCGGAGCGCGGGCGTCTCCGCACCGTCGTAGGTGAACTCGACGTCGTCGAAGCACAGTTCGGGCGGGACCGGCCAGTGCACCGGTGCCGTTCCCGTGTCGGGGACGGAGGGTTCGGCGGTGCGCAGCGCCGCGAGTCCGTCCGCGGCCGACACGCCCAGGTACCCGGCGTGCCATTCGCGGGACAGGTCGCGGACCGGTCGGAAGCACTCGGAGGCCAGGAGCAGCAGCAGGTAGGTTCCGGTGGCCGTGGTGGATCCGGTGACGGCCGACCAGCAGGCGAGGAGCGCGGCGGCCGCGGTACCGCCCTGGATGGCCAGGTCGGTGATGCCGGTGTCGACGAGGGACACGCGCAGCTTGGCGACGGTCGCGCGATGCAGCGCCGCCGAGCGCTTCTCCAGCCGTTCCCGGGTGCGCCCGACGGCGCCGGCGGCTCGCAGGGCGGGCATGCCCTGCAGGGCTTCCAGGTAGTCGGCGCCCAACTCCTCGTAGGTGTCCCAGTGTTCCTTGCCGCGCTTGGCGAGGAGCCGGTCCCAGGCTCGCGGCCCGACCAGGGCGAGCAGCAGGGCGGGGACGAGGATGAGGAGGGCGGCCGGTTCGACGACCGCCAAGGCCGCGAGCAGCAGGGGTGGCACGGCGAGGGTGATGAGGAGTTGGGGCAGGTAGCGGGAGACGTAGGCGTCGACGCCCTCCACCCCGTCGACGAGGGTGGTGCGGACGGCCCCTGCGCGGGCGGTGGTCAGGTGTGCGGGCCCCAGCCGTCCGAGGCGGGCGAGGAGTTCGTCCCGCAGCGCCACCCTGACCGTGGCCCCGGCGCGGGTGGCCGTGTGCCGCTGCCAGGTGCCGAGCCCGGCGCGTGCGGCGACGACGCCGAGCACCGCGCCGAGGAGCAGCGGGAGCCGGTCCGTCACGCCGTGGGCCAGGTCGGCGAGGGCGACCGCCAGCAGGACGGCCTGCGCCAGGTGGGTGAGGGTGACGACCGCCTGCAGGAGGGTGGCCGCGAGCAGGGGGCGCCGTGCGTGCCGTGCGGCGCGGCGCAGCTCGGGGTGGACGATCAAGGGGTCTTCTCCTCGTCGGGGTGTGCGGTGCCGAGGGCCAGGCCGTGGACGATCCAGTCCCGGCCCGGTGGGGCGCCGAGCGCGGCGCCCAGGTCCGCCTGCTGCCAGGAGCCGACGGGGCGGGCGGACAGCCCGTGTCGCAGGGCGGTCAGGTGGGCGAGGTGGACGGCGAAGCCGGCCCGTAGATGAGCTCGGCGGATCCGCGGAGCGTCGGCGTCCGTCGGGCAGCCGTACGCGAGCAGCACGGCGCCCGCGTCCGCGATCCACTGCTGCCCCGCGGCCCACGCGGCGAGCGTCGGCCGGGCCTCCCCCGCCGCAAGCCTCCGCAGTGTGCCGTCGGGGGCCAACTCGACCAGTCCGGGCCGTGGTGCGCCGACGGCCGCGCACAGAGCGAGTTCACCGGCGCTCGCCCGGACCGCGGTGGCGAGCACGGAGGCGAGAACGTCCCGGGGTGGGGTGCCTTCGAGCGGTGGCGGGACGCTGCGGCGGGCCAGCAGCTCGCGAGGGGCGGGCACGTCCGCGGGCGGGCTCGCCACCTGCGGCTGGGAAACCGGGCTTTCCGCCGGGGGCGGGGCGAAGCGCACCGCGGCCAGGGGGTGTTCGGTCAGCCCGTCCAAGCGGGGCACCGGCTCGGCGTTGCCCAGCACCCGAGCCGCGAGCCACAGCGCCGCGGCGACGTGGCCGGTGTCCAGCAGCATCAGCGGCCAGGCGCGGTGACCGTAGTGGGAGACCGTGCGCCGCGGGGTGACGGAGAGTTCGACGGTCGCTCCGGACGGTGTGCCGTCGGGTTCCGGGCCGAGTCGGTGGACGCGGTGACGCAGCGGGTCGTAGCCGTAGCGCCCGGGCGGCAGGGGGCAGCCGGCGCCCACGACGAGTTCGGCGTCCACCGGGTGCAGCCCGCCGGCGGAGGGCGCGGGCCGCAGCCGCCCGGAGCCGGCGGAAGCCGCCAGGGAGAGACGGAGCAGCCGGTCCAGGTCCAGCCGGCCGGGGCCGCCCGGCGGCAGGCCGCGCGGTGGTCCGGGCCAAGCGCGGACGGCGGGCCCGGCGGGCGTGTCCGGGCCGGGCTGTTCGGGCGAACGGGCGCGGGCGAGGGCGGTGACGAGGTCCACGCGCTCATGGGTGAGGGCCACGGGGAGGTCCCTCACATGTGGGGCGGAGGAGCCAGGGTGAAGTCCTCCGGCGCGGTCGGCGCGCTCGTCCGCCAGCCCCGGGCGACGGCGGCCTCGGCGAGGCGCGGGCAGCCGAAGTAGCCGAAGGCGGCAGGCGCGTTGGGAAGGAGCCCGGAGACGAGGACCCGGGCGACGCGCAGGGGCGTCTCGGCCACGTCCTCGGTGGTGAGGTCGAACGTCATGACGCGGTGGCCACCTTCGTGGAGCGCGCGTTCCAGCCGGTCCCGGCTGCCGGGCTCGACCTCGTCGATGGAGACGGTCCCGTGCGCCGGTCCGGTGAACCGCCGGGCCTCGGACGCCATCCGCCCGTCCAGCCACACCTGGACGTGCGCCCCCAAATCCCGCACGTGCTCGAACTGTTCGCCGCACACGTCCAGATAGCGGCCGTCGGCACGATGGTCCAGGTAAAGCCCGCGTGCGAGCAGCCCGGCTTCGACGGCCTGGAAGACCCAGCCGTCGGGGTCGGTCAGTCCTCGGGTGAAGACCCAGGTGTGGACGGCTTCGAGAACGGCCTTGCGGGCGGCCTCGGCCGGATCGTACTTGCAGGCGAACCCGGCGGCGTAGAGGCCGAGGCGGGGATCGTGGACGAGCGCGGCCACGCAGGGGGCGAACTCGGAGGGCATTTCGACGAGGTGGACGTCGAGCGCGGATCCGGCGAGGTCGTCGGTGAGACCGGGGACGCTGGCCGGGTCGATGCCGCGGGTGGGTCCGTCGAGGTGCCACCACACTTCGAGGGCGTCGCGTTCGACGATTTCCAGCAGGCCGCGCTCGGCGGCGTCGTCGAAGCCCTGCCCGGTGGCTATTCCCGCGTAGTTGAGGTGGTGGGTGCGTGGCAGTGTGCGCAGTTCGCCCTGGCGCCAGTTGAGGTGAGTGAGCGCGACAGGCGCCCACACCTCGGCGGTCCGTCCCCCGGGCAGCCGTTCGATGCCTCGGGTCCACAGGGACGGCGTTTCGGCGGTGAGGGGGCGGTAGGGGAACTTCTCCCGGGCGTACTGCCAGTCGGCGTAGGCCGGCAGCTCGTCCGGCCCGTAGAGCCGCAGCCCCTTCTCGGCCAGCGCGGCGGCCGTGGCGCGCATGGGGGCGTCTCGGTGGCCGGGCGGCGGCACGCGGTTGCCGCAGTATCTCTCTATGCCCTCGGCTATCGCGGCTGTCCGAGCGCCCTCGGGATCGCCGAAGGTGGTGCCCAGCGACACCCGGTCGGCGGGCCACAGGCCGAGCCGGCGCGCGTCGGCGATCTCGGCGGTGAGCGCGGTGTAGCGGGGCGGTGCGCCCGCGGGGTGGTCGACGGGCTTGACCGTGCGGACGATGCCGCAGACGGGGTCGACGAGAGCTTCCAGCGGCAGCGCCGTCATCGCAGGATCTCCTCTGCCGGGTCGGTGGGAGTGGGACGGGACATGAGTACGGGCAGCCGGAGCGCCACGCTTCCGGCGTCGACCTCGCGCCGGGAGGCGAGCAGCCGGGTGGCCGTGACCGGGTCGTCGCCGGTGTGCGGGTTGCGGGCGTGAGCCGGGAAGTGGTGCCCGGCGATCTCCAGACGGAGCCGCGTGCCCGCGGCCAGTCGCCGCGCGAGCCGGCCGAGTCGTACGGTGAACTCGCCTTGTCCGCCGGGTGGTTCCTCACGTCGGACGACACCGACGGCGAGCCGCTGAGCGACCCCTCGCGGTGTGAGGGCGACCAGCCGGACGGCCCAGTCGGCGGACGGGGTGTCGGCGGTGGCTCGCAGCCGCACCTCCACGGGGCCGACCACGTCCAGCGGACGCGGCAGCGGCGGAGTGACGAGCAGACAGCGGTCGGGCGCACCGTTCCTGGGGACAGCCAGGTCCGCGGACGACATGGGGCGTTCGGGGTCGGCCGTGAAGGAGGAGCCGTGCAGCAGCCGTACGTTCTGTGCGCGGGGCTCCCCCTCCACGTCGGCGGGCGTCCACAGGGGGCTGCCGCCCAGGCCGACCGCGCCACGGTGCCCGCGACCGAGGTCCCCGGCGAGGGCGCGGCGGGCCCAGCGCACGTAGAGCTCGCCGAGGTTCACCCGGTGCGCGGGCCCGGCGTCGGGGCCGGGTTCGGCGCCGAGGCCGTGCCCCCAGGGGCCCAGCAGCAGCCGAGCCGACGGACCGCCCCAGCGGCGCCACAGCGCGACGGTGTCCTCGGCGAAGTGGTCGTGGTGGCCGCCCACCGCGAGCAGGGGCATCCCGGCGTGCTCCGCTCCGGCGAGAAGCCGCCCGCGTTCGCGGTGCCGCCAGAGGCCGGGCCACGAGGGCAGGCTCCGGCCGAGCCGGTCGGGGAGGCCGGTCAGCGGCAGATGGGTGAGCAGGCCGGGGTCCGCCGCGAGGGCTTTGGCCAAGGCGCTCTCGTCGGAGTCCGGCCGGTCGCCGTGGGCCGCCCACCACCCGGCGCGGGCCAGCAGCCGTTCCACCCCGGAGGGTTCGCGGGCCGTCTCGGCGGTGCCCAGCGCGGGCACGGCGGCGATGACGGCGTCGGGCCGGGCGTCGGTGGGCGCGTCGAGCGCGAGGGTGAGGGCGCAGTGGGCGGCGTAGGAGGCGCCGACGGCGACCAACCGCCCGTCGTTCCATGGCTGTCGGCGGATCCAGCGGGCGGTCGCCGCTCCGTCGGCGGTCTCGTTCTCGTACGGGTGCCACTCCCCCGCCGAAGCGTGCCGGCCCCGTACGTCCTGGGCCAGTGCGGCGAACCCGCGGCGGGCCCAGCCGCGCAGCTCGGCGCGGTGCCGTGTCCGGTCGTAGGGCGTGCGGATGAGGACGGCCGGGAAGGGGCCGTCACCGTCCGGGAGGTGGATGTCGGTGGCGAGCCCCTCGACGGCCACCGTGAACGGCGTCATCCGGCCTGCTTCGGCATCGGGGCGACGTCGGGGACGGGCAGCACGGGGTGCTCGGTGATGGTCAGCGTGCGCAGGTCGACGCGCCGGAGCCGGCGCCGGGCGGGCAGGCCTCCCGTGTCGGGTGTGCCGGTGATCCACCGGCTGAGGTCGTCGGCGAGCAGGGCGGCCAGCAGCCCCGCGGCCGGGGCGGTGAGGTGTGCGGGCGCGCCGGACGTACGAGGTCCGCTCCAGTAGGCCGCCAGCTCGCGATGCGCGGGGGTGGCGGCGAGTCGGCGGGCCCGGACGTGTGCCGCGGTGACGTCCCCGGCGGCTGCGGCGAGGGGCTCGACGTACGCCTGCCAGCCCTCGCGGTGGCAGCGCAGCCAGGCGATGCCGCGCTCGGGCAGCCGGTCGGCGGCGTCCCACAGCCCTTCGGGCACGGGCCCGTCGAGGCACCACACGACGGCGGCGGGATCTCCGGCGGACAGGTCGTCAGGTGAGGTGCCGCTGTGGGCGGCCGTTCGCGGGTCGGCGCCCTGTGCGCGCAGGAGCGCGGCCAGTGGTGCGGTCAGGACCGCGTCGCCCAGCAGCCGGACGTCGCGGCGGTCGGCGGGCCAGCGCGGGCGCCGCGGCCCGTCCGCCAGGTACCCGGCGTCCTCGAAGGCCCGGACGACGCGGTCGAGTTCGTCGTCCGGCTCGCCCGCGGCCGTGCCGGAGAGGCGGGACAGCAGGGTTTCCTCGTCCGCGTCGCCCGTCCTGACGCTGAGGAACTCCCCCTCGGCCGTACGGACGGCGAGACCCCGCCCGGGTACAGCGACGACCTCGACACCGGGCACGAGCTGGCTGCGGGACACGTCGATCCTCCTGTGCGAAAGGGGCCTTGGAAGGGCGTGGGCCCGCCCGCAAGGTGACGGACGGGCCCACTATCGGGGGCGCTGGACCCTCGCTTACTCCTCGGTGTCCTCGAAGGGGTTCTCGACGAGCGCGTTGGAGTGCGTGGCCGAGGCGTGAGCCAGCTGACCCGGGTCGGCGATCGGCGCGAAGACCTTCTCGGTGTCCATGGACTCTCCTTCTTCATCGGGGAGATGCGGCGTTCCGCTGAGCGCCACACCAGGAACTTTAATGAATATGATTTTCATATTCTAGACTTGGGAGAGGGTGATCTGGGTAACACACGGGCCAGCCTCCTTCGGGATCCCGGCCCACCCGGCCGGCCACCCGCAGGACGTCCGCGAGCAGCCCCGGCGTGACCACCTCCTTCGGCGTGCCGTCGGCCACCACACGGCCGTCGCGCAGCGCGACGATCCGCTCGGCGAACCGGGCGGCGTGAGCCAGGTCGTGCAGCACCATCACCACGGTGAGCCCGCGTTCCTCGCGCAGCCGGACCACGGTCTGCAGCACATCGAGCTGGTGGTGCAGGTCCAGGTAGGTGGTCGGCTCGTCCAGCAGCAGGACCCGGGTGTCCTGCGCGAGCGCCATCGCGAGCCGCACCCGCTGCCGCTCGCCCCCGGACAGCGCGTCGACATCACGCTCGGCCCACTCCTCCACACCGACGTCGCGCAGTGCGCGGCGTACGACGGGGTCGTCGCCCTCGCGCAGCATGCCGAGCGGGCCGCGCGCCGCGTACCGCCCCTGCCGGACGAGCTGCCGAACGGTCATGCCGGGGACGGCCGGGGCCGACTGGTGCAGCAGCGCGACCCGTCGGGCGGTGGCGCGCCGGGACAGCCGGGCGAGGTCGTCCCCGGCGAGCAGCACGCGCCCCTCGTCCGGCCGCAGCAGCCCGGCGGCGAGCCGCAACAGGGTTGACTTCCCACAGCCGTTGAGGCCGATGAGGGCGGTCAGCTCACCCGGCTCGACGGTCATGTCGACGCCGCGCAGTACAGGTTGGCCGGGGTAGCCGAAGTGGACCCTCTCGGCGCGGATCCCCACGGAGTCGGTCATGCTCTGTCCTTCGGTCGACATCAGAACGTACGGCTCGGCGCGCGGCGCACGACGAGCAGCAGCAGGGCGGCCCCGAGACAGGCGGTGAGGGCCCCGACCGGCAGCGTGAGCCGCCCGGAGTCCAGCGCGGCCGCCAGCAGCCGTGAGGACAGCTGCGCCGCCGCATCCGCCCCGCACACCACGGCCGCGCCCACCAGTGCGGCGCCGGGCAGGGTCGCCCGCAGGTCGGCGCCGAAGACGGCCAGGGCGAGGTGCGGTACGAGCAGCCCGACGAACCCCAGCGCCCCCACGGCGGCCACCGCGCCCGCCGTCAGCGCCACCGCGCACAGCAGGGCGAGCGCCCGGGCGCGGGCTGCGGACAGCCCGGCGGCGAGGGCGATGTCGTCCCCGCAGCGCAGCAGGGTCAGCGGCCCGGTCAGCAGCCACGCCATCGCGCCCCAGGCCAGCGCCCACGGCCACAGCAGGTGCCAGTGCTGCCACACCCGGCCCTCCGTGGTGCCGACGAGCCACTGCACGACGCTGCCGAGTTCGCCCGGTGCGACGAGCAGCACCATGGCGGTGAGCCCGCCGAGCACCGCCGACACCAGCACCCCGTGCACGGCGGTCTGTGCGGGGTCGCTGCGGCCGCGTCCGGCGAGCAGCCACAGCAGCGCGGCCCCCGAACAACCGCCCACGCACGCGGCGACGACCACCGCCAGGGGTGATTCCCATCCCGCGAGTCCGAGGCCGGTCGCGGCGACGGCGCCGAGTACCGCGCCCGGCGTCACACCCGTCACCTCGGGTCCGGCCAGCGGGTTGCGCAGCGCCGACTGCAGGACCAGGCCCGCCACACCGAGGCACGCCCCCGCACCGAGGGCCACCAGGAGGCGGGGCAACCGGAGTTGGAACAGGATGTGCCGTTCCGTCGTGTCGCCGCCCCCGCCGAGGACGTCCCAGACCGCGGCCGGGGACATGCCGCGTCCGGCCACGAGTTCCACGCCGGCGCATACGGCGGTGAGTGCGGCGAGTACCGCGAAACGCCGGCTCACCGGACCTCCTCCGCTCCGGTCGGCTCACCGTGTGAGGCGGCGGCACCGGAAGGGCCGTCGCTCCCGGAAGCCCCGTGCCGGACGCCCTCCCGGGCGCCCGCGGAAGGCTCCTCCTTCTCCGAAGAACCGGAGGGCACGACCTCCGCGCCCTGCGGCGCCGGGGCCGCGGCAGGGGCGCCCGCCGCTCGGCGGCGGGCCGCCGGCCCGCGGCTGCCCGACCGGAGCATGGCGACCCCGGCGGGCACACCGACCAGGGCCGTCCACGCGCCGACCGGCGTCTCCACGGGCGCCAGCGCGAGGCGGGCCGGGACGTCGGCGACGGCCACGACGACGGCGCCCCACATGGCGGACCAGGGCAGCCAGCGCACCGCGTCCGCCGCGGGATCGAACCGCCGCGCCAGGTGCGGAGCGAGGAACCCGACCCACGCCACCGGCCCGCACACGGCCGTCACGGGCGCGATCAGTACGACGGCGATGGCCAGCGCGGCCAGCCGGGCCCGCTGGGCGCGCACGCCCAGCGCCTCGGCGTCCTGGTCCCCGAGCCGCAGCACCGAGAGCACCGGCGCGCACAGCACGAGCGCGGGGACCGCGACGAGCAGCCACGGCCACAGCCCGGTGACGTCGTCCCAGGTGCGGGCGGAGAGGGAGCCGAGCAGGTAGCGGTAGATCAGCTGGAGGTCGAGCTGGTCGGCCATCACCATCAGCACGAGCAGCGCGGCCTGCAAGGCGGCGGCGACCGCGGCGCCGGTCAGCAGCACGGCGGACGGACTGCGCCCCAGCCCCGCGGCGAGCAGCGTGAGCCCGCCGCCGAGCACGGCCCCGCCGATGGCCGGCAGAGGCTGAACAGCGGCGGGGAGGGAGACCGACAGCACCAGTGGCGCGGCCACCCCGAGCGCGGCCCCCGACGACACGCCCAGCATCTCGGGGACGGCCAGGGGGTTGCGCAGCGCCTCCTGCAGCACGAGCCCCGCCGTGCCCAGACAGGCCCCGGCGACCAGCGCCAGCACCAGTCTGGGCACGCGTAGCTCGGTGACGACGATCCCGGCGAGCGTGCCGTCCGCGTCCAGCAGCGCACCGGGCAGCCGGTGCAGCGGGACGTAGGGCGTGCCCAGGCTCAGCGCGCAGGCCGACGCGGCGACCAACAGGGCGACGACAACGGGCAGTTGCCATGCTCCCGCCCGGCGCACGGATCGCCGTGCGCCGGATGCCGGGTCACCTGCCGCGGTGTGCGTCGCGGTGGGAGCGCTCACCGCAGCGCGGCCGTGGCCTCATCGAGGACGATGCCCAGCGAACGGGTACCGCGCCCCTTGGCCCACACCTCGGAGTTCACCTCGTGGACGTCGCCGTTCTTCACCGCCGGGATCTTGCCCCACAGGGGGTTCTTCGCCAGCTTCTCCGACAGCTTGCCGTCCGCCTCGCCGAAGCTCAGTGTCTCGACGAACAGCACGTCGACGTCCGCCGCGAGGATCTCCTCGAGGCTGTAACTGCCCTCCACGCCACGGGACTTCCAGGGGTAGTCGGCCAGCTTCGGGAACAGGCTGGCGCCCACGTCCGTCTCCGGGGTGGCCACGCCGAAGTTCTCGTCGCTGCCGTAGATGACGAGCGCGGTCTTGTCACTCCTGGCCTTCTCGGCCTCGGCGAGCTTGGTACGGAAGGTCTTCTCGGCCTTCTCGCCCTCGGCGGTACGGCCGGTGAGCGCGGCGACATCGCGCAGGTAACCCACGCTGTCCTCCCACGTCTCGGGCTGCATGGGCCAGAACGTGGTGGCGTCCTTCAGCGCCGGGGCGAGCTTGCCGTGGGTGTCCTTCAGGCCGATCACGAGGTCGGGCTTGTGGGAGAGGATCGCCTCCACCTCCGGCGCGATGAACCCGCCGGGGATGACGTCGACCTTCTTCGCCCGCTCCTCCCCCAGGAAGTCGGGGTGGGCGAGGAGTGCGCTGTTCGTGGCCGTGGGGACGATGCCCAGCTCGGTCAGGATGTCGTCGCACAGCGCGAACAGGCAGACGATGCGCTCGGGTTCCTTCCCGAGGGAGACCTTGACGCCGCCCGTGTCGGTCAACGCCCGTGTCGCCTTGATGGGTTCGACGGTGACGTCGGTCTTCGAACCGGCCGCGGCGGCCTTGTCGCCCGCCGGTTCGCCGGACGAGCCGCACCCGACCAGTACCGAGCCCACTAGCGCTGCGGTGATCCAGCTTCGGACGACTCTCGACGGTGAGCGCAGCATCGATGCCCTCGCTTCTTCTCTTCTCAGGGACCCGGAACGCCCCGAAGATACATGATAATCGTTTTCAATCAGACCTGTTTCCATGGAGGCCCCGATGACAGCCGCCCTTGCCCTGCTGCTCGTCTCCGACCACGTGGAAGGATCCCTCCACGTACTGACCCTGCCGGACGGCACCGAGACGGGCCGCCTCACCGGCCGCCACCTTTCGGAGCACGCCGGGTTCCTGGCGTTGCCGGGTGGGCGGGCGGCCTGCGTCGACGACCGCAGGGGCGAGTTGCTGGTGCTCGACCCCTTCGGCGACGACCTGGTGGAGACCGCCGTCCCGGTCGCCGCGCCGGCCGAGCACCTGGCCTGCGACCCGTCCGGCCGGTGGGCGGCCGTCACGACGGGTGTGGGTGAGAACGGCGAGCCGTGGTCGGACCTGCTGACGGTCGTCGACCTCATGACGGGAGACACGGCCCGGGTGCGCACGCGCGTCGGCGAACCGGGGGTGACGGTCCTGGGCGACGGTGATCCGCTGGTCGTCCTACGGCACCGGGAGCCCGGCACGCTGGCCGTCCACCGGTTCGCCGACCTGCTTGGGGCCCCGCCCGGCTGTCCCGCGGTCGCACCCCACGCGCACCTCCCGCTGCCGGACGACGGACACGGGGACGCCCAGGACCCGCACTCCGGCCATGTGTTCGCCGCCACGGGCGACGGCGTCCACCGGGCACGCCGTGAGGGAGACACGCTCGTCCGGGAGCGGACGATTCCCTGGAATTCGCCTGCCCGCGGCTGGTACCTGCGGCTCGATCCTCGGCGACGGGCACTGTGGTCGACCCTGCGGGGCGGCCCCGCGGACCCGCTGCGGTGGCCGGAATGGACCAACCAGGCGTGGCACCACGACCTGGCGACGAACCGCACCAGCCTGACAGACCTCGGCCCCGGCCTGGTCTTCCGGCTGGCCCTCGCCCACCACCACACCGCGTTCACCCGCATCCACCCGGACGGCGACGAACTGATCCTCCTGGACGCCGACAACACCGCCCGCCGTGTCCCGCTGCCCGCCATGGACGGCGCACCGCGCCGCGGCGGCACCCCCTGGGAGGGCGTCCAACGCCGTGCGGTGGCCGCCTCGCCGGGCTCCGACTGGGTCGCCGTCACCCGCGGCGGCCACGGTGAGGTCCACGTCTTCGACGCCCGAACCGGCAGTGAAGCCGCCCGCTGGAAGCTGGACACCGCCCTGGGCCACGGCGGCCACGCGATGCTGCGCACGCGGACCGACGGCGCCGAAGGCGATCCCGTGGGTCGCTGACCGCCGGGCCGCGCCTGACGGCGGCCGGTGCGGGCGGGCGGTCGATCGGGCGGTCGGGCGGTCGGACGGTCGGGCACGGCAGCATCGGCCTGAGCCTCGGCCGCACACCGAAACCCAGCGCGTCGACAGCCGCCGGGCGGGTGGGGGGTGGCGGTCGACCAGACCCTCGTAATGGGATCCATTTTCATGTAGCGTCCGTCTCGCACACCCGAGAGGGAGACATGACGGTCCGAGAGACCCCGCTGCTCAACGAGCCGGCCGAGCGTGGCCTCGGCCGTTAGCGGCCCGGAACACCCGTCCACGAAGACCGAATCGGGAGGCCGGTATGACAGAGCACGGTGTACGGCTGGGCACGGTCCAGGAGACCCTTCTGATCCCGCTGTACGGGCGCGCGGTGGACAACCGGAAGCCGGACGCCGTCCTGCGCGACAAGCGGGCCGAGGAGATCGTCGCCTCGATCGACTACGACTTCGCCCGCTTCGACGATCTGCCGAGCCTGACCGGTGCGGTGCTGCGCACCAGCCTGTTCGACCGGTGGGTCGCGGACTTCCTGGCCACGCACCCCACCGGGACGGTCGTCGAAATAGGGGCCGGGCTCAACACGCGGTACGAGCGCCTCGACACCCGCCGCACACGCTGGTTCGACCTCGACCTGCCCGATGTGATCGCCCTGCGCCGCTCCTTCTTCAGCGACACTCAGCACCGGACGACGATCGCCGCCTCGGTGACGGACGCGGCCTGGACCGACGCTGTGACCTCCCGGCCCGGCGGTCCCTACTTCCTCGCCGCGGAAGCCGTCCTGCCCTATCTGGCCGAGACGGACGTACGCCAGGTCCTCGGGCTCCTCACCGACCGCTTCCCCGGCTCCCTGCTGGCCCTGGACACCGCCGGCCCCGGCATCGTCACGACCCAGGACCAGCACGACGCGCTGAGCAAGGTGGACGCACGGATGCAGTGGTCCTGCACCGGCCCGGACGAGCTCGCCGAGCGGCTGCCGGGGCTGACGGTACTCGCCTCACACACCCTCAGCAGCCTGCCCCGGCCGATGCACGACACACTGCCCGCCCCGCTCCAGGAAATGCTCGCCGGCCTCGCCCAGCAACGGCTGCCGCAGGTCGAGGAGTACCGGCTCAACCTCATCCGGCTGCCCGAGGCGCCCGACGGGCGGTGAGGGCTGCCGGGGCACCCGGGCTCGACGCTGCGGAGCGGCTGCTGACATCCGGTCGACGAGGTCGACGCGCACACCGAGCGCGTCCAGAGGCACGTTCCGTCCGGGCCAGCTGACCGGTGCACGCCGTATCCCGGCGAGGCCCTGGACTCCTGGCTGGAGTTCCTCGCCGCCCGCCTGAACTGCCCGTCCACGGACGTGCTCAGCGCCCTCGGCCTCCCGAACCGCGACCGCAGCCCTGGCCGTCCCGGTGCTGCCGCGCCGGACCACCCTGGCCACCCGCGACGAGCTGGCCGCCATCGCCGAGGTTACCGGTGTCGCCGAAGACGTTCTCGTGGCGATGACCCTTCAGCCCTTCGACCCGCATGCGGTGGTGATCCCGCCCGAACAGCGGCGGGTACACCGGCAGGCGCTGTGAGGCCGGGCAGGGTCCCGGTTCTGCCCCGCCTGCCTGGCGGACAGCGGCGGACGCTGGCAGGTGACCTGGCGCATGGGCTGGTCCTTCGCCTGCACCCGGCACCATGTGCTGCTGGCCGATCGCTGCCCGACCTGCCGGCGATCCCCCGCCTCCACGCTTATCCCCGGCAGGAAACTCCCCGTCCGGGGCTGTGCTCGAGCGCGGCGCCGGGGAGGCGGACCACGGCCCCCTCGCTGCCACCACCCCCTGGCCGACACCCCGGTCACCGCCATCGCTCCCGACGGGGCCCTGGAAGAGACCCAACGCCTCATCAACACCGTCCTTGCGGCCCCGGGCCGCATGATGCGCCGGCCTCTGTATGGGCCAGGCAGCGCGCCTTTGAGGGTGCTACTGCGCGATGTGAAGACTCTGGGGGCGCTGGTCCTCAACCACGCGACCTCCAACGACCTGCACCCGGTGCCCCCGCCCGAAGTCCTGGACCGTCTCGAGCGCTACCCGCGCCGCCCCCCTGCCCGCGAATCCGCAGCGCGTGCCGGACACCCGGCGCATCGATCCGCACAGCTACTACGCCCCCGGCGACGCCGCTGCCGCTGCCGTGGCGGTCACTGCAGCGATCCGCATCCTGCACGCCAAGAACATCCGCACCGCGGCCCGGGCCGTGCAGTGGCTGACCGACCGCGTGGCCGCCACCGGCCGCCCGCTCCACCCCGCCAACGTCGTCGCCCTCGGCGGCACGATCTCGCCCGCACTCGAAGCCGCACTGCGCTGCAGCCGAGCGACCAAGCTGATGCCGGGGGCGCGCCTGCGCCACCGCACCGCCGTCCACTCCACCGGCCCCCCGACCACCCAGGACTCCAGGGTCTGCATGCTGCCGACCGCCCTGTGGCCCGAATGGACCCCGCGCCTGTCCCCCCGCCGTGCCAGCGGCAAGCCCGTGGCCCAACGCGCCGATGAACTCCTCAGCGTCGCCTGCCTGGTGGCCGACAACACCAACTCGATCCGCGCGGCGACCCGCCTGACCGGCTCCAGATCTGGATCGACCAGACCGTGCTGAAGCTCGGCGAGGCCAGGGCACAGGGGCAAGTTACTGCCACACGTCGATGTGGCACAAACGGCGGAGCTGCTGGTCGGCAGCTTCTCCGGAGTGCGGCTACTGTCCTGTGATTGCTCGCTCTTGTCTTGGCGAACTGCCGCGAGCCCCGCCGGGACTACCGCGAACGTCCTCGATGGTCGCGACGGGTGGCCCGGGCCTGACTGTCGCACGCCGTGCTCCCGTCGCCGGCCGGTTCAGCGGCGCTGACGCTCTGACCGCTGCAACCGGAACGGCTCACGATCCGATGGCCCTGCGTCGGTGAGTGCTTCGGAACTCGTCATGTCGGGTGGCGGATAGCGGCATGGTGGAGAGAACAAGGGGGCGGGGATGGCGCGCAAGCGGGATGCGTGGGCGGGGTCCGCGGTGGCGGGTGCCGCGGCGGTGGTGACGGCAGGGCTGGGGCTGGTGACCAATTACGCCAGTGTCTCGGTGCCCGGGTGGGCCGCCGATCCATGGGTGGTGTGGCCCGTGTTCGCCCTTCTGCTCGCGGGCGCCGTGGGACTGCTGTGGTGGGGTCGGCACCTGGACTTCGGAGAACCGGCGACGGCACGGCTGACGCCGGTGGACCGGCTGGCCGGGAGCCGGCACGGCTCGCTGCGACGCCCGCATGTCGAGGGGGTACGCGGCCGGGACATGGAACTGGCCCTCCTGACCGGGATGCTGCACCGGCCGCAGGAGGAACTGGCGGTGATCTGCGGGGCGGGAGGGCTGGGCAAGACCACGGTGGCCGCACAGCTGGCGGCCCTGGCCGAGGCAGACGGCCGGCAGGTGTTCTGGGTGCGCTGGCGCGACCCGCTGGATCTGGCACAGCAGATGACCCGGGTCGCGGTGGCCTGCGGACTGCCGGAGGCGGAGCTGGAAGCCGCCCGGGCCGGCCGGCAGAGCCTGCCGGACGTGGTCTGGCGGCAGCTCGCCTCCGCGCGCCGATGGCTGCTGGTGCTCGACAACATCGACGAACCCAACGCCCTGGACCCGGACGGTGAGCCGGTGGCGCTCTACCGCGGCTGGATACGGCCCCACGGGCGCGGACTTCTGCTGATCACCAGCCGGGACACCAGCGAACAGACATGGGGGCGACGCGCACGCCTGTTGCCGCTGCAACCGTTGGCCCTGCCCGATGCCGGGCAGGTGCTGCTGGACGCGGCATCCCGGGCCGGCACACCTGAGAAGGCGCAGGAACTGGCGGAGCGCCTGGGCAGGTTGCCCCTGGCGTTACGGGCGGCGGGTTCCTACCTGGCCACCCCCACCAGCCGTTACCGTACGTTTGAACGCTACCGCCGGGCGCTGGACGCGGATCTGGGCACGCTGCTGGGTGCCGCACATCCGGATGCCTCCCGTCCGGACGTCGCCCGTACCGTTGTCCGCCACACCTGGGAGCTGTCCTTGGACCAGCTCGCGGCAGAAGGACACGTCCTGGCCCGGCCGCTGCTGCGACTCCTGGCCCTGCTGGCGCCGGCCCCCGTCCCGCTGTCTCTGATCGATCCCCACCTGCTCCATGCGGTGACGGGAGAACCCGCCACCATCGCGGGCGTAGAGGCTGCGCTGGCGGGCCTGCACCGCTATGGACTGCTCGGCCTGCCCGAGGATGCCGGCCCTCACCCGCGGCCGACGATGGAGGACGATCTGCCCGCCCAGGTAGTCCTCCACCCCTTGGTGAGGGAGATCAGCGCCCTAGCCCTGGCACAGGAGACTCCAGGTCTCACCGTGTGGCGCCGGGCCGTGGCCGCGCGGCTGAACATGGCCGTCCACGACACCGTCCGAGCGGCTCGCTCCGGCTGGTCCGAAGCCCGGCTTCTCGCCCCTCACCTCTCGCTCCTCCTCGACCACCTCGCGACGCCACAAGATCTCACGGATGCCACGGGCACCCTCAACCAGCTTGCCGACATGCTGTATGACGCGGGCGCCTACGCATCGGTACACGAGCTGAGCCGCCACCTCCTGCAGGCACAGACCCGCGTCGTGGGGCCGGACCACCCCGACAGCCTCGCCAGCCGCCATCGCTTGGGCAAAGCTCTGGACGGCATGGGCCAGTACGCGCAGGCAGCCGACCACCACCGGCAGGCCCTGGACGATCGCACCCGCGTCCT